>NZ_JAAHGT010000260.1 GCF_010672385.1 Okeania sp. SIO2F4 | reverse complement strand
ATCTGTTTCTAGAAAAAACAGCAAATATTCATTACCACTCAATCTACCTCAAGTCATTTCAGTTATCAGTTATCAGTTATCAGTTATCAGTTACCAGTACCTCTAAATCAAGCCAGAAGCTTGAAATAGTGAAGTTGATTTTTTTCATCCCCTATCCAAGGGGAAGCTATTGACCTTATTTTTTAGTCAAAAATTAAAACTTAAAAGTTAAATTCTTATACTAATACCATTTCACAGAATTCAGAATTCAGAATTCAGAAGTTAGATTGGATCGGCTCAAAACTTTTACAAGAGAAAGGTTTGAGAGAATTATTTGACATTTAAAGTTTGAAACTATTTGTGACATCTTTAAAGTGAATTGGTATAAGAATAAATTTGAAAATGTATCAAGAGTAATCGCAACTATTATAATTAGTATTTATTCAAAAATCGTAAATAATTACACAAAAAATTAATATTTTACATATATAATTATAACTTAATTTAATTCCACATTCTCATAAAAATTTAACAAAAAAACACATAAAAAACATATTGATTATTAGAAAAAAGAATGATATTATACAAAATAGTTCAGCAAAAAAATATATATTACTAACCTTAAAAACAAGGAGGTAAGTCAAATAATCCACACTAGAAAAAAACTCAAAAAAAATCAAAATAATTTATTAATTTTATCTATATTTTAAGCAGATAAAAATACTTAAATCTAGATAAAAGTTAGCCCCAACCAATATTCAATCTAAACATAAATAGACAAAAATCAAAAGAATTGATTGAGTAAATTGAAACTATAGAGAGCTGACTAAAAAAGATGAAAAACACTACCAGAGATTACCGTCATATCCAATTCTACGAAGGTCATTCAAAAGTAGACATTTCCCAACTCGTAGCATTATTTAACTCAGCAGCAATTTGGGCAAAAAATAGAAAAATAGAAGACTTAGAAATAGCCATTACCAACAGTAACCCAGTCGTCAGTGTCTGGGATAATCAAACAATGATAGGTTTTGGTCGCGCCACATCAGATTGCGTATACAGAGGTACAATTTGGGATATAGTAATTCACCCAAACTATCAAGGAGGAGGACTAGGACGAAAATTAGTTGAGACAATTTTAAGTCATCCACGAATGTGTCATGTAGAAAGAATTTACCTAATGACAACCTATCAACAAAACTTCTACAAACGAATCGGATTTCAACACAATCAAACCACAACAATGATATTACACAATCAACCCATAGAAGGAGAAATCGAATTAACAACTAGAAATCAACCATCACTACTTGCCACATACACTTAACTATCAGCACCCTCTCGATGAATCGGAATCGAACATTGAGTCCGATTAAAATTAGACTCCTCACCATCAGAAGGAGTCGCTAGCACCTCCAAACGTCCGTTCATCATTCCTAACAAAGTTTGATTCATTAACAACCTCATACCAGGAGAAAGCTGAAAATCAGCACTCATTTTTTTTTCAGCATTCTCTTCAAAATTATTTTTGAGCAAATCCCAAGACTCACTCCACGCACTAATAGGACGTTGATCGTCAATCCAAATATGAACATAACCAGATTCCTTAGCAGAATGAACAGAAACATTCACACTACCTTCATCCATCTCCGCGATCGCAGTATCAATCAAACTCACCAAAACCTGCTTCAGACGAGATTCATCTGCCAAAACATAAACATCTCCTTCAGGAGGTGATATTTGCAAACGAATACTACGATTAGCAGCTTGCATATAAGTTAAATTTTCCACCGCCTCAAACACCTGACTTAGCTGCAGCGACTCTATCTTTACCCTCTCAGTCCCATGTTCAGTTTTAGCCACATAAATAATCTCATCCAATAACCCCAAAGTTTTCAAAGCAGAATTATAAGCTTGCTTCACAAACTCACGTTCCTCCTCCGGGTCATCAGCTAAATCAGAAATAACTAACTGCAATCCACCAATCATACTATTAATCGGCGATCGCAACTCATGAGCAGTTCGAGCCAAAAAACCAGCCTTAAATTTACTCATTTCAGAAGCCATCTGATATGCTAGTTGAGTATGTTTCAATTGCTCTAAAATATTCTCAAGCTGTTCAGAATCAGAATTAGATTCTTCAGGAGATGACTCCACAGAAGGCGTTGATAAATTCTGACTTTCTTGCCTAGACCATAACCTACTAGCTATTAACCCAAATCCAAATCCTAATGCCAAAAAGAAAAAATCGTTCCCAGCCATTCCACTAAAAATACTAAATTTTTTAACAGTACCTTAAAATTTTATAGCACTATGCAAATAGGGTGCGGACATTTATAAATGCTCTCTCCAAGCATCAGGGATTACTTTTGACTTTTGAATTTTGACTTTTGACTTGCGCGTAGCGCTACAACTTTACCGCTCCCTGACGCAAGATTTCCCAACCAGCAATTCCATTCCACTTAGCAACAGTCGAAGGGACCCCAGAAGCTAACATCATGTCCTGACTCTGGGACAACGAAAGAACTAACACATCTGGAAATTGAGCATTAATTTCAGTCATCCGCTCCAAAGGAGGCTGGCCTGATAAATTAGCACTCGTAGTAGCTAAAGGCCCTGTTTTAGCCATTATCTCCCTAGCAATATCGCAATTAGGAATCCTAAGTCCAATTGTAGTTGGATTAACAGGATTCATTACCCTAGGCACTTTTTCGGCAGCAGGCAACACCAAAGTTAAGGAACCAGGCCAATACTCTTTAGCCACTCCTTGCCATAATTGTAACTCTTCATCACTCCCACAAACATAAGGCCACAAAGATTCAGCAGTTGCCCCCATTAAAATCAAAGGTTTATCTTGACTACGATCCTTCGCTTGAAAAATTAAATCGGCTTTGTCAGGTCGAGCCGCTAATGCTGGTACAGTATCAGTAGGAAAACTAACAACCATACCAGAAATTGCTCCCTCAATAACAGTTTCAATAGGCACTAAATTCATTCTTTTGTTTTTCGATTTTTAATTTCTTGAAAATTTGAGGCAATTCTAGCACTTCTGACATAAAAAAGCTCCAACCTGGGGAGCTTAAGAAAATGATTTGACCTTCAAATTTAATTATTTCTACCACTTACTCCCCATTCAAATCAAAGGTTTATTTTCACTGCGCCCCTAATTGAAAAATTCAATCGGCTTTCTCAGGTCGAGCTGCTAGTGCTGCTACAATATCAGCAAGAAAGCTAGTAGTTTTAGCAGAAACCGCTCCTTAAATATAGAATCTCAATAGACACTAAATATATTTATTTTATTTTTCATTTTTTAATTTTTTGAAAATTTAAGGCAATTCCAGCGACTCAGAACGAAAAAGCCTCCAATCTGGGGAGCTTAAGAAAATGATTTGAGATTCAAATTAAATTATTTCTACCACTTATCTCCCCATTCAAATCAAAGGTTTATTTTCACTGCGCCCCTAATTGAAAAATTCAATCGGCTTTCTTAGGTCGAGCTGCTAGTGCTGCTACAGTATCAGCAAGAAAGCTAGTAGTTTTAGCAGAAACCGCTCCTTAAATATAGAATCTCAATAGACACCAAACTTATTTTTTTCATTTTTTAATTTTTAATTTTTGACAAATTTAAGGCAATTCTAGCATCTCTGAGACAAAAAATCTCCAACCTGGAGAGCTTAAGAAAATGATTTGGGGTTCAAATTAGACAGGACTTACCCATTTTTGAGTTCTAAACACTACATATTTATAACGTTATAGTTTTTGAACCCTATATGACGCTATATATAGTGTCTCTGCGTAAGTCGTGTTAAATTATTTCTACCACTTACTCCCCATTAAAATCAAAAGTTTATTTTCACTGCGCCCCTGATTGAAAAATTCAATCGGCTTTCTTAGGTCGAGCTGCCAGTACTGCTACAATATCAGCAAGAAAGCTAGTAGTTTTAGCAGAAACCACTCCTTAAATATAGAATCTCAATAGACACCAAACTTATTTCTTTCATTTTTTAATTTTTAATTTTTTGAAAATTTGAGGCAATTCTAGCATCTGTGAAACAAAAAACCTCCAACCTGGGGAGCTTAAGAAAATGATTTGAGCTTTAAATTCAATTATTCTTACCAGTTACTCCCCATTCAAATCAAAGGTTTATTTTAACTGCAAACCTTCGCTGGAAAAATTAAATCTCCTCTGTCAGGTCGAGCTGCCAGTCCTGCTACAATATCAAAAAGCTTAAGAATTTTTAGCAGAAATCGCTCCTTCAATTACAATCTCAATAGACACCAAGCTTATTTATTTCAATTTTCGTTTTTTAATTTTTGAAAATTTGAGGTAATTCCAGCATCTCTGGCACAAAAAACCTCCAGCCTTGGGAGCTTAAGAAAATGATTTGAGCTTCAAATTCAATTATTTCAAAGTAGTTGTCCTGATTAAAATCAAAGGTTTATTTTAAAGGAAAGTAGAATTGGTATAGTATTTATATCATCCAAATTTTAATAAATACCATATTTTACCTTTGACCTATCCATCAAATCCATGAGTAATTCTGAACAAAATAGTTGGGCTAAAATACTAAATGTTTATGTAATAGGTATAGCTATTCCTCTGTCGTTCCAGAAATTAGATGCTCTTTAGGAATAAAAATAGGTAATTGTGCAAATAAACATTGCCAAAATCTATTTCAAGAAGATAAGAGAATTGAAGTCAAATATAAACCGATAAAGAAAGATCATATAGAAGTTGGAACAGTTAAAATTATTGACGTCACACCTCCAAGCAAAGCACATGGAATAACAGAAGTAGAAGGAAGGGCAACTCTTCTTGAGCATTCATTTTCAGTAGATACGAATATTGCAGAGCCAGTGTTAGTAGGAGATATTAATTTTCCTCCTAAGAAGAATCACAAACCTGTAAACTTTAATATCACATACGATCAAAAAGGTAAATGTAAATTACGTTGGGCTGCCAAAGCAGGTGTTTTACCAGGCGAGAATGGGATATGTGAAGCTGGAAAAGCCTGAATATATATGGAAAACCCTACACACACCCAGAAAAAGCAATATAAATTATATTTTCAACTTATTCCATAACAAGACCCCGTGAAAATTTTTGAAGCTTAAGAAAATGATATTTGCTACTTCAAATAAGCCATAGCAAACCGCTCAACACCCTCAAGATCCCGAAAAATCTCAACCCGACAATAAGATCCATTATCTTGCAACATTTCAGCCACCATCTCCCCTTGCCCATCCATCATCTCCACCAACCAAACCCCACCAGAAACCAAATATAGTGGAGCCGTTTCAATTAAAAATCTAATACAATCTAGACCATCAATACCACCATCAAGAGCCAAGCGAGGCTCATGTTTCCTTACCTCTACTTGCAAACTAGAAATCATACCACTAGGAATATAAGGAGGATTCGCCACCATCCCACTCACCCTACCCTGCAGATGCTCCAGGGGTTGCCACCAAGAACCCTCACAAAAATTAATTCTACGCTCCAAACCCAACTTAACAGCATTCTGTCTAGCAATAGCCAAAGCTGCTGGACTACAATCGACAGCATAAATCGAAGCATCTGTCAACACATCCGCTAAACCACAAGCGATCGCCCCACTACCAGTTCCCAGATCCACCCAAATTCCTTCCCGAAGTTCTGAAATAGCATTAGTAGCAACCAGAACCAGATCAATTAAACACTCAGTTTCCGGTCTAGGAATCAAAACCCCAGAACCCACCTCCAAAGAAAAATTCCGCCAATAAGTAACCCCAGTTAAATATTGAAGCGGAACCCTATCCTCCAAACGTCGGCGCCAAAGACCATCTAAATCAACTAAAGAAAGCTCCATTGAAACATTAGGCCAATCTTTAAAAGACTCCAAACGCAAAGTTAATCGATCCAGTCCAGCAAACTCCTGTAATAACAAATCAACCTCAGCAACAGATATACCTACCCTCAAAGCATCAGTCTTAGTTTGACAATACCATCGCCAAAGTTCCACACCTGAAACAACACACTTCGAGGAAAAGTCCATCTATAATATCGCCAAGAATATCAACCTATTAATTACCAGAACTACCAGATTGTTTTAACTTTTGTACAAACTCCAAAGACTCCCGTGGAGGAATAAAAATAATTTTTTCCAAGAAAGGATCGTCATCCTTCTCCAAGGCATTAATTACACCCTCAAGATTCACAACCTCAATCTTCACAGAAGAAAATACATCAGGTTGTTGAGTCTTAGCCCGCTCCAACATTCCTTGCAAATCTTCCTTATTAAAAAACATAGGAATAACTTGCTTTTCACCACGCTGAATCGTCAAATATCCACCATCAGGTCCCCCTTTAGCCATAAACAAAGGTACCCCATTAAATTGGTTCACATCCTGACCACTTTGCTCAAGTAAAGCCTTAGCAGATTCAACCTGCCTTTTGATTGGAACATAAGCAAATTGTAGTTTCTGACCATTCTGTTGTGTAGATTGGCTCATTTCATAAACTTCACCTAAAGACACAGGAACAACCTTAACCGTAGCGGCCAAATCGGGATTTTCTCCTTTTAATTTATTCACAAAAGCATCTGCATCACTCTTACTAATAAAAACTCCCGCTACAGAAGAATTATCGTCATTACCTTCTCTTTTAATCGAAGCAACAAGAGGAGAGCCATTTTGATCGGTAATTGTAAATACAGGTACAGGAGTTAACTTCTGTAACACTTCTTTCTCAGGCAGTGCTAATGCAGACATATCTTTCAGAGAAGGTCCTATCAAAGTGCTAGCTACTATTCCTAACACTGCACTTAAGCGAACTAATGACTTCATAAATTCTCCTGTTTTATTAAAATATTATAATTTCAAAAACTATGAATATCAAGCAACCACAAAATAAATCAAAAAAAACTTCAGTTTTTCGTCCAATATGCAACTAATTAATATGATTTAATCTTTTTCAAATACAGATATCAGGGCAATTATGAAAACAGTTTATTCTATAAAAATCAGATTCCTAATCTTTATTTACTATTAGCAAAACATCTATCTAACTATATTTTTATTAATGTCAAAAAATTATTTATTTTTTTGAAAGTTAAACCATTCAATTATTTAACCTTAATCTGATTTATCGTTAATCATAAAATTAAATTATTTTCTTATTCAGTCATAATAAATATACAAAAATTATTATCCTAACTCGACAATAATCTATGGTATATTTACCAAGTCACTAAATAGAGTATAATTTATATTTTATGACCAAATCATAATAACTATAACCTAGTATAACACAAATATTTCATTTGCTGAAGCTGAAAAAATAAGAGAGCTTAGAGCTTAATATTCCAAGATAGCTGGATTGAGCATATTTATTAACTTACAGCATTATATAAAATAATTTTCCTCAAGTTTTGCCAATTTTTTGACATCAAACTAGGTTTGGTTAACTTATTATAATTTACATCCTCTTCCTGAAAAACCAGGAGCATGGGCTGAATTTTTTTCTGGTCTTAGGCTGACTCCACAGTAAGTTGCCAATGGGAAGTAGCTCCTAGACAATGCTAGCCCAGCAGCTTTATTTCCTGTAGCTTAAGACACTACTGTGAAAACTTTCAAGATTGATAGATTAGTTTTCCTATACGACACTTCGGTGGTGGTGCATAGTAATGGTAAAGGAAGCACCGGGAGTGTAGGGAGATGGGGAGATGGGGAGTGTCGGAGAAATTAAAAAAAATATATATATCCTCACCATTACCATGCAGGACTACCGACACTTCTTTGATCGAGAGCAATAGTCTTAAACCAACCTTGATATAAATTTTCCTAAGTTGATACTTAATTTTCACACTTAGGTAAATTATGGTTATTTATTTATATATCGGGATGACAGGATTTGAACCTGCGACATCCTGCTCCCAAAGCAGGCGCGCTACCAAACTGCGCTACATCCCGATTGAACTAATATTATTATAGCTCAATTTTCTATCTTTGTGCAAACTTTGTGAAAAAAAATTGGAAAAAATTGTCAAAATCAAACCTGTAGGTATGTTCAGGAAATTTTTAGCAGCAAAAATTCTATAAATTATTTAGATAGATGCTACTTAATGGCCTGGATTTGCACCTAAATCCAACTCCTTCTCAAGTATTGTAGTTAAAAATCATTAGTATTTATTATTTTTATTCAACAAATCAATAACTTTTAATCAACCTTACTAAGTTCACTATTAGTCCATTTGACACAATCATAGACAAGAATCAAACCAGGTAAAATGCCCCAGCTCAAAAATCTAAATTCTAAGTTGATAATTATAATATAATACGACTCACTTAGCCATATCCAATCAACTCAAAAACAGCTAATCTGGATACCAGAACATTCCTTTAATTCCCTCTGGGTCAGAAATAAAACCTAAATTTCGGTAAAAATCAACAACATGAGGGTCTGCAAATAAAGTAATGTTACTTATATCCTCACTACGAAGTTTTTTGATTATGTAATTCATCAATGCTTTTCCCAAGCCCTTGCTTTGGAAGTCAGGATGAACAACCACATCCCAAAGAGTGGCATTAAAAGCATGGTCAGATGTTGCTCTAGCAAAACCAATCAGTCTTCGCTGAGAGCCTCGCATCTGCCACATAGAGACCACAAGAAAACTATGTTGAATGGCCTTTTTGACTTTACGCAATGGGCGACGAGACCAACCAACAGCATTACAAAGATCTTCGAGTTCATAGATATCTATATCTCGATCCGTACTAAAAAAGATACGTCCATTACTTCTATCAGGAGAACGAACAGCTTGAGAAGAAGCATCTTGTCCCCCAATAGTTGTGTATCTTTCATAATCTAAATTTTGAGACTGAGATATTGGCTCAGAACCGGTAAACAAATTTTTCCAGAAACCCATGCAGGCGTGGTTAAGTTAGTAGAAATTGGATGACATTATTAGATAGTATATATCCCGTTCCCTCTCTTCGATTATGGCTCCGGGTTTAAAATCATCAACACTAGAACTGCTAAAGCGCTTCAACCGAGCGTTTCCACAGTTTTATGAACAATTTGTCAGTAGTGATATTCAACTGCAAAACCTTAAACTAGCATATAAGTTGTATAAAAGCAAACAAGCTGTAATAGAGTTAAAACCAGAAAGCAGCAAAAGTGCTCTGCACTTTACCTACCGAAATCAATCATTCTTACTCAGTGATATTTTTGGAGTATTAGCTGCCTATGGACTAACTATTCATAGCCTCAGTCTTTATGGACAAATTTACCCACCAATGTTGGTCTTTATCAAATTAGTAATATCTCGGGGGGGCAAAGCATTAACACAGAAAACCTCAGAAAATGTTTGTCGCGCCATCCGTGAATCACTAGCAGGCCACTTTGAGGTGGAAGAAATGTTGGCAGTAGAATTTAATCTAGATAGTGGTTTAGAAGAAGTAGCAACAGAATTTTATGTTGATCCTGTATTTCATCTACCAGCACTATTAATTGAAGCTGATAATCAACCAGGTCTATTCTACAAAGTCATGTATGCCATCTGGCAGGAAGATTTGCTAGTAGTTAATGCCAACTTATTAGTTTGGCGTGGGCGAACTCGCCTCATTCTTTATCTTCTGGGGCCAAATGAAAGTTTGATTCCAGAATACTTAGGCCACAAAATCGCAGAAGGTGTGCGGCAGAGATTGATGGGAGAAAGGTACTAAATTGATAATTAATAATTAATAATTAATAATTAATAATTAATAATTAATCCTCTTGGTTTTTAGCAGAGGTAATTATCCATTATCAATTAATGAATCCTAACTCCTTTATAATTCCCATTTCTTCTGACTCCTGACTCCTGAATTCTGACTCCCACCCTTACTCATAAGACTTTTTCAGCAAGTCCTACTTAAAATAAAAATATGGCAACTATAGATATTCGAGGGGTTCCACACGCCTATCAATTGACAAACTCTACTCAATCTCCCCATGTACTTGTATTTATACATGGCTGGCTTTTAAGCCGTCACTACTGGCAACCTCTAATCCACAGACTATCAGCAGATTACCAGTGTTTATCTTACGACTTGCGGGGATTTGGTGATTCTCAAATCCACTCAACCCAAAAAAAATTAGTTTCTACCTACAGTCTTACCGCTTATGCTGAAGACTTAGCAATACTACTAGCAAAACTCAACATCTCTAGTGCCTGCTTAATAGGTCATTCCTTGGGAGGGACTATTGCTCTAAACGGAGCATATAAAATCCTCGACATTATTAAAACAGTAGTATGTATCAACTCTGGTGGTGGAATTTATCTCAAAGAAGAATTTGAGCGATTTAGATTCGCAGGGGCACAAATAATTAAATTTCGTCCTCGTTGGCTACCTTATCTACCTTTGATTGAACAAATATATACCAAGACTCAAGTTGTTACTCCCCTCTCTCGTAAATGGGGACGACAACTATTATTCGATTTCGTTGCCGCATCTTATGAAGCTTCCCTAGGAAGTTTATTAGAGTCCACTACAGAATCAGAGGTTAATCGACTCCCACAAGTAGTATCAGAATTAAAACAACCTGTTTACTTTATTGTCGGAGCCAAAGATACAATCATGGAGCCTAGATATGTACGACATTTAGCTAGTTTTCACTGGATGTTTCAAGGTTGCGGTGAAAATGTCCTAGAAATTCCTGAATGTGGTCATCTATCAATGTTGGAAAAACCCGATCTTGTGGCTACCCATATTAAAAGTATTTTGCCATGAATCATTCCTAAATTATTAGGAAAATTGGCAAAAAAGGTTGCTGCAAATTGATAATAATTAGGGTTTGCTGAAAAAGTATGCATGGTATGGGTAGGAGTTAAGAGTCAGGAGAAAGGAGACAGGAGAAATGGTGGGAGCGAGGAGGTAGGAGTAAGAATTGTCAGAGTGATTTTTCTGCCATACTC
>NZ_JAAHGT010000026.1 GCF_010672385.1 Okeania sp. SIO2F4 | reverse complement strand
CCACTGAGATTAGCTCCACTGAGGTTAGCTCCAATGAGGTCAGCTCCACTAAGGTTAGCTCCACTAAGGTTAGCTCCACTGAGGTTAGCTCCACTGAGGTTAGCTCCAATGAGGTCAGCTCCACTGAGGTTAGCTCCACTGAGGTTAGCTCCAATGAGGTCAGCTCCAATGAGGTCAGCTTTCGCAAGATTTAGAATTTTAAAATCTCTTCTATTACTTCTAATCTTCTGAACTAAAATTTCTTTTTGCCCGACACCAGTAAGAGCAGATTTTAACTTAGCAATATCAGTATAAGAAACATTTCCAGCAATAGTAAATGCTAACTTATTCTCATTATCTTCAACAAAACTCACATCTTCTATTGGAATATCAAAAATATCTTTCAGTTCTCCTGACTTAAAAGAATTTTCTAACTTTTCCAAATCTTCTTGAGTACCATTAAAGAAAAGTTTAATACTTCCTTCATCAATATCATAAATTGTCAATGAAGCTGCATTTAAAATTCCTCTTAAATGCTTTTCAATGGCTTTCAAAGTAGTTTTATCTTTTCTTTTAGCTGTCCCAGAAATAACAAAGTTAATTTCATATTCCTCATCTTCCTCTTGACAACCATCTGCGTTTTTTTCAATAGATTTATTCTTGACTAAATTAACCGTCACATCAACTTTCACATCAGATTTATCAACATTATTATAATTACCCTGTATATTATTATTGCCTTGTATTTCATTATTGTTATTATTACCCTGTATATTCTCACTGCCCTGTATTTCATTACCTGAAATGATTGACTTATTCATAATAAATTGACCAGACTGATTTGACCGACTAGGTAATTGACTCATAAAAAATATCAAGGTAACATCATCCAAATTTTTCCAGCAGCATATCCTAAATATCCAGCAACTTTAACAACAGTGGGAAAAAGTTCTCCAACTAACTCTTTTACTTCCTTAGTTGTCTTACCTGCTTCATTCAAAGTTTCATTCACTCGCTTAATACTCTTAGCAATAGACTCTTTATCTGGTTCAGATTCTTTTACTTCTAATTGAGCTGCTTTTAAACGGGTGGTAGACTTTTCTCGGTCAGCTTCAGGTAGTGCAGTAAAATTATGAATTTTCTCTTCCAACTCTGCCAACATCTTAACTACTTCAGTAGCTGTTATTTGTTCTCCAGCTAAAACATTATTATTACCTTGAACATTATAATCACCCTCAATACTATTTTTATTGTCGCTACCTTGAATATTAAGGTTGCCTACAATATAATTGTCTTTAGTAATAGTAGTTTGATTATCTTCATTATTAGTCATAGAATTTACCTCTAAAATTTTTTGTTGTTATTAACGAGGACTTACACAAAATATAAAAATATACACCACCTGTAGGGGTAGATGGCCGTTAACCCCTATCAGATATGGTGGCTATGCGTAAGTCCTGTTAGTAATATCAGAATAAAAATATAGCAATCAGGAATGATTTATGAGAAATAAAGAGCAATACTTTTAACTTTTGACTTACGACTATATATAATTGATAAAAAGCGTTTCAAAAAAAGGATGGTAAAACCATGACCGATTTGCAAGAAATCTTGAAATATATCAGATTTTTGGTGGATTCTCAAGGCAACAAAACAACAGTGCAATTGAGCATTACTGCTTGGGGAAACTATTATCAATTGGAACGAAAATACGGAATATAAAACTATTGTATCTGAAGCGATGAAAGAATTAAAAAATGCTGGTGGCAACCCCCAAAAAGCAAAATGGTTAGACTGGGATGGGGTTAAAAATGAATGGGATAAAAATTAAAATTGAGTCACTTCAGTAGTGCCGTGTCAAAACTAAAATTGTGGGTTAGGAGCGGGCAACCTTGGAGACCTCTCCCCCAACCCCTCTCCTGCGAGGAGAGGGGAGAAATGCTCCCCCTTCCCTTGCAGGGAAGGGGGTTGGGGGGTTAGGTTTTTTAACCCACATTTTCAAGTTTGACTGACTCTCTAAAGTAAACCTAAACCCTGATTAGAGTAATAACCAGGAAACACCTGTGCTATTTGCGATCGCTCAAAAGCAAGATGCTGTTCTAAAACACTAGAAATCACACTCCGAAAATCCGTCGTCACTGCTAAATCGCGTTTTTGGAACAATTCTGATTCATCTAAACCAGGCCACTGTCCGTAAACCTGACCCCCACGCACGCCACCACCCAAGACCCACATCACATTACCATGACCATGATCGGTGCCACCATTACCATTTTCTTTAACTGTGCGACCAAATTCTGACATTACTAAAATTACAGTATCTGAGTAAAGCGACCCCAACTCCTGAACTAGAGTCACTAAACCTTCCCCCAGAGGTTTTAATCTTCTTGCTAAAGCACCTTGAGTGTTACCTTGGTTAACGTGGGTATCCCAATTACCGACAGCAAGAAATCCTAACTGAGTTCTGGAGTCACCAACCATTATTTGAGCTAAATTTTTAGCATCGCCAGCAAAACCTTTTGGTGGTGGTGCGCCTCCAGAAGCTTCTTCCATTTCTTTCTCCAGGTCTGCAAGTAATAAATCTCTTGCCTGACGACCTTCTTGGTAAACTCTACTCAATTCATCATTACCGCTATAGAGGCGATCGAATGCTGCATAAATTTTGGGGCGGTCTATTGGCAAAGCGCGGGTTGACTTTCTACCTGTGGGGAGACTGGCAACTGGCATTTCACCCATGAGAATGCGGGGTGGTGTATCTCCTAAGTTGACTGCTTGAGTAGGTCTATCTTTTGGGAGATTTGCTAACAGACGGTTCATCCATCCATCAGGAATTTTTTTATTACCTGGAATTCCTGTTTCCATATAATATTGAGCATCAAAATGAGAGCGAGTATCGTTGTTTAAACCGCAGGCGTGAATAAAAGCTAAACTGCGATTTTGCCAGAGGGGTATGATACTTGCTAGAGCAGGATGTAAACTAAATTGACCGTCTAAATTTATTGCTCCGTTTTCTTCTCCTGGAGCAGGAATTGCTATATTGGGTCGTACATCATAATAAACGTCTTCTTGATAGGGAATAACTACATTTAATCCATCAACTCCTCCTCGGAGAAAAACAACTATTAGTTTTTTACGATTATTGGTTTGAGCTAATCCTTTTGCTACCCAACCATGACTACCAATGGAGATAATTCCTGAAGCTGATAATAAGCTAGCTAATTGTATAAAATTACGTCTTTTCATGTCGCCTCCAAAACATTAAATATTGCCCTTTCAGTTATCAGTACCCTAGTCATTGCGACTGAAACGGATCAGTACCCTAGTCATTGCGACTGGAACGGAGTGGAAGGAAGCAATCTCCTCAACCCCTGAGATTGCTTCCCTTCGGTCGCAATGACAACTGTTCAACCGGATTCTAAATTATTAGTACCTCCTATGAGTTAGAGTTTAAATAGTAAAATTATTGTAGTGCGGGCATCTTGCACGGGATAGCGGTACCTCCAAATCATTTATCAGTTATTAGCTTAATGTAAAGGGCTTTCATTAATTGATAATTGGAGCATTATTAGATAGAAAATTAGAGATTTAAAAAACTCTTTCATTATCAATTATCCATTATCAATTATCCATTAATTTATCTTTCCATCATTTCTGGACTACCTAAAATTAATGCTGCTTGTAAATTACCTGGACTATTGTTAATTACGGCTTGAGTTTGGGCAGAAAAATTATTTCCTAAAGTTGCCCTAAGTTGCTGATGATTTACTCGTATTGGTTTCCCTTGGTTTAACTGACCACGAGATATAATTGTAGCAAAGCTAATTCGACGCATCATGGCATCGGGATTTAACCATGCTTCTTGAGTATTTTTATAGCCGTCAGGAGTTTTACAGCCATAAAGCTTCATTCCTAATTGGTCTAAAATTCTTTTAATTCTGCCAAATCTTGGTTTTTCGGTGCCCGTTGCTCTAGCAGCAGAAATAATATATTGATAAGGGGTTTTAAATTTGCTCCCATAATATTTTTCATTCCAGAATTCAGGACTATTAAATAAAGTTTCTAACACATAACGAATGTTGCCATTAGTTTCTTGAAAACTTTTAGCGAGTTTATTAACTAAACTGCCGGGAGGTGTATCGGCAACAAAATATTGAGCTAATTTATAACTAATAAAACTGGCGGTAGATGGATGGCTTGCAAGAATATCTAATGCTTTTTCTCCTTCTTCTATTCCACTACCTTTAATCGGTATTCCTAGGAATATTTTGTCACTATAATCATGGCGATTTGAATCGAACTTAAATCCAGTACCATCTCCACCACGACGTTGTATTCCCCAACCTGTAAAAATTCTTGCTAAAGTTATTATATCTTGTTGTGTATAGCCTCCATTGATTCCGATAGTATGAAGCTCCAGAAGTTCACGGGCATAGTTTTCATTTAAGCCTTTATGTCTGCCACGAGCACCTTTACTACCAGGAGCAGTATTTAGGGCATTATCTAAATAAAATAACATGGCTGGATGATAAGCTATTGCTCCTAATAAATTACGAAAATTACCAAGTGCATGAGGTCGAATAGCGTCTCTTTCGTAAGTACCTACCAAGAGGCGAGCTAAGTTACCTTTATCTACAGAAATATTGAAGTGATTAAACCAAAAATCTACCATTACTTCTTGTAGTTGTTTGTTGCTAAATATCCCATGAAGTAAACGTACATTTTCTGATTCTCGTAAAACGTTTCTGGTACTTTTGTTCATTTGTATTCGTTGTTTTTGAGTAAAGTCTTTAGCTCCTTTTTTGAGTGGAGGAACAGTTTTTTTATATAATTCTGTGGGAGCTAAGTAGAAGTTGGTTAACTTAGCCATTTTTTGTGTAATTTGAGGAGATTCTCTAATAGTTTCTGGTCTCAGTTGAGATTGAATATAATTATTAATTCCCATAGATTTAACTCGTTCTATATCTCCTGGTCTAGGACCAAAACTCAGGCGATTTAAAACATGGATTGTTTTGGTAGTAATAAATTGACTATCGGCATAGCTAGGACTTGGTAATCCTAACAAAATAATTAAGCCTAATAGCAAAGATATAATCCAGTACCTAGAGGCTTTTTTCATCAATTATTCCTCCTGAAATACTCTCAGATTTTGAATGACAGAATCTTATATTTTGCTTTACAGTTGTACAAATTTGATTCTGACAAAAGTTAGTTTTGAAGTAGCACCGCAGAATTAAATATAACTATGTCATAAGCAAGAAATATCAAGAGTTTTTGCTTATGTTCGATTTTGTTTCAGAATTTAGGTTGATTTGTGCCTATCTACTTATATATTATGTTCGGAGCATAATTATAAATAAAATATCTTTGTATAGACGTTCCATAGAAAGCTTATACTCTAGTGCCTGTTCCCTATTATCTATTATTTCTAAGTATTTAACCGAATATGGTATTAAGAGATAGCTTTGAGAATGCTATCTACACACAATGATAACTTAAATATTTTGATTTTACCACAATAAAATTTATAGGCAAAAATCAGTAATTATCTTATATTCTCTAAGTTCCTAAACTTGGTTTTTGCCAGAATTAAGGAACTTTCCAAATATTAATCTTCCGGTCCCAACCACCACTAACTATTGTTTGCCCATTAGGACTAATTGCTACTGCACTAATATAACTGTTGTGTCCGCTTAAACTTCCTTTTAATTTACCTGTACTTAATTCCCAAAATTTGATTGTTTGATCCCAACTACCACTAATTAACGTTTTACCATTAGGAGTAATAACTATTGACCAAACTCCATCTATATGTTCTTTTAAATTATGGATTAATTGACCTGTCTGTAAGTTCCAAATATTAATCATGCCATCACTACTACTACTAGCTAATATCTGACTATCAGGACTGAAAACTACAGATAAAATTGAGAGAGAATTAGTATTGATAGTACGAACCAGTTGACCTGTTGGCAAATTCCACAATTTAATCTGATTATCCTTACTACCACTAGCTAAAAATTGCCCATCTGGACTAATTGCGATCGCGTTGACTATCTCAGCATGTCCTTCTAAGGTTTGGAGCAACTCCCCACTACCCAAATTCCAAACTTTAATAGTTCCATCCCAACTGCCACTTGCTAAAATTTGACCGTTAGGAGCGATCGCTACTCCATCTACTACATCAGTATGTCCTGTGAGAGTTCCCACCAGGGTAATATCAGTAATATTTTTATTTTTGGGTAGTTTCCATATTTTGATAGTTTTGTCATCACTACCACTGATAACGAATTGTTCATCAGGAGTCACTGTGACGGAGTTTACTGACTCTGGATGTGCTTTCCAGGTAGCTATAATTTCCCCATTCTTAATATCCCACACTGAAATCATACCGTTACTGCTACCCATAACGATGTAAGCATTTAGAGCTACTATAGAATTAACTATTCCACTAATTTCATCGGTAATTGCTTTTGCTAGAGTAAAGTTTACAGTAGTTTCGGTTCCGTTTTCTTTGGTGGAAGTAGTTGTAGGAACAGAATTTGTTGTTTCTGTTGGAGTTGCTGGGGTTTGAATAGTTTGAGGTACTTGGGAAACAATTGGCAATGAAACCCGTTGTCGCCAGTTCCAAAAAGTATCAATTTCAATACCTCCTGAGACAATGACATCAGAGTTTTCTTGCAATTTGACAATACCGTTAATACCTACTAAGTGACCTTCTTCATTTAGTACAGGTCCGCCACTCATTCCTGCTCTGACTAAATTATCATAGAGTAAACTATAACCAGCAACAGGTTGCTGACGACCTGTTACCATTCCTGCGGTACTGAGAAAAATTCGTTGCTTGAGGTTGCTGCCAGAACGAGGCCATCCCCCGACAAATACCTTTTTTCCGGGAACTAACTGAGTTGGGTCTCCTGTTTCCACAATGGGGTAGTTTTGAGAACTGCTAAATGGTACGATCGCTAAGTCTACATTTGGCACTTGTTTGATTAGGGTATAGTAAACTTGGTGCATTTTTCCATCAGGTGTGCGTACTTGATAGTCTCCTACTTTATTGACAACGTGCCAGTTGGTGAGTACATAATATGTGTCTCCTTGTTTTTCGACAATTACTCCTGAACCACTTCTATTTTGTCCGTCAATTCTAACTGTAATTTCTGCTGCGATTTTGTTAATTTCTGATTCTGTCGCTCCAATAGCAATTTTTGGTGTTATTAGTGGAATAATGGTTGCAATCCTAACAATAAAATTCCTGATATTTGTTGTATTTATATTGAGTAGATTGCTAATAATAATTATGATAATGATTCTCTTTAATTTCATGTTTTTGTTCTTTTTTTTTCAGTAATATTTTTTCTATTTAGATGTTTAATCCCAGATTTTATCAATCTAAACTATAACTAAAATGCTATACATAATTAGGTAGTCCTCAAATAGTAAGGCTCAAGGATATTAGAACTATTCCCTGTTCTCTACTGCTTATCATTACTTCTTTACCACTAACGATATTCATTTTATTAAGCTTATCAAAATTTTGCTAAACTATGGGACTTACAAAAGTAATAATGAGAAATAAAAACAATCGAATATTTTTGCCACCTTTACGATTTGCCAAAAAAATGCTATGTCTTGTGCCAAAACCATAATTAATTGTATATAACTCCGCATATTTAACTCTCGACAACTACTGATGTCAGGATATTTCCAATATTTGATGTCATACTGTCAATCAAAGATAGATTATAATAACAACGATAAACTCAGCTAATTTTATTAAGTTGCTTTTATATGGTAGAGCCAACACAGGCAAAGCATCAAATTATGCCAGAAGCCAGCAAGGAACTACATTTGCTAATTGTGGAAGATGTTATGGAAGATGTAGAGCTCATCCTACGCATCTTAAAATCTGATAGTATAAAGTTTACTTATGATATTGCAGACAGTGATCTAGATTACCGACAATTGCTCAATGATAATGTATATGATGCAATATTATCAGACTATCATTTAGTTGATTTTGATATCTTTGACGTACTGAGATTACTACAACAATCAGGACAAGAAATTCCTGTAATTCTAATTACAAACGAATTACAAGAAAAGGAAACTTTGTCAATTTTAAAGGCTGGAGTTAATGATTATCTTTTAAAAGATAGATTATTTACTTTATCAATTATTTTAGAGCGGGCGATCGCTGAGTGTAGATTAAAAAAAGAACAGCAACTGGCGATTCAAAAATTACAACAACAAGCTCAACAAGAAACAATTATTAATCGCATTGTTCAGGGAATGCGAAATACTTTATTGCTTGATGACGTCTTACAAAAAACTCTTGAGCAGTTACATCAAGTTTTGCAAGTTAGCCGTTGTTTAATTGTGAGACCATACTGTCAAGATAACATTAAGCTTTGCCATTTCAGTAAAATAACAGTTGAATGTGAGAATCAAGTATGTTTCTGTTACCAAGTTCATCAGTATTATTCTGAATCACTAGCTAGAGGAGAACAGGTAAAAATTAGTAATCTTGATACAACCATACTGCCAGAAGTAAAAAATATTATTGATAAGTGTCAAGTAATATCGGTTTTAATTACACCATTGTTGTATCAGAATACTTATCTAGGCGGAATTATTCTACATCAATGCGATCGGGAAAGACAATGGAGTAAGGATGAACTATCTTTATTAAAGTCAATTGCCGATCATTGTGCTATTGCTATCCACCAAGCAGAATTATATGAACAAGCACAAATAGAAATAGCAGAACGCAAGCGAGTAGAAGAAGAACTACGCAAAAGTCAGGAACATTATGCACTTGCTATTGAAGCAGGTCATGTAGGAATCTGGGAGTGGGATTTACAAACTAACGAAATTTACCTTGACCCTATATTGAAGGCAATGCTTGGTTTTGAAGATTGGGAAATTAGAAACCACATAGATGATTGGAGTCAGCTAGTTCATCCAGAAGACCGAGAACAGATGATAACAGCAAAAAATTATCACTTGGCAGAATTAACACCGAAATATGAAATGGAACATAGGATACAACATAAAGATGGCAGTTACCGATGGTTTTTCTGTCGTGGAGTTGCTATTAGAGATAGTCAAGGAAAAGCATTTAGGATGATGGGAACAAAGACAGATATTACAAAGTGTAAGCAAGCAGAAGAAACTGCTATTGCTAGTCAACAACAGCTGGTAGCGATGATTGCGATTCTGCGTAATATTACTCAGCGCAAACAAGCAGAAAAAGCATTGCTAGACAATGAACGGAGGTTTCGCGCTCTGATTGAAAATGCTACGGATTTGATCTTGATTATTGATGCTCATGGAATTTCTAGTTATGTCAGTCCATCAGTAAGGAAAATTTTGGGATATATACCAGAAAAAGCTGTGGGTAATAGTCTCTTCGATCTAATTCACATTGATGATTTCTTACTCATTACTTACACTCTCAACAAAGCAATTGAAAACCCTGGTATAAGTCAATCACCTATTGAGTATCGAGTTAAGCATCGTTGTGGTTATTGGTGCTTCTTTGAAGGTGTTGTAACTAATCTTTTACACGATCCAGCAGTGGGAGGTATCATTATCAACAGTCACGATATTACTCAGCGTAAGCGAACTGAAGCACAATGGAAACATGATGCACTCCACGATCTACTGACTAATCTCCCTAACCGTACTCTGTTTATGGATCGTTTGCAGCAAACAATTAAATATGCTGAACGCCGAAAAAACTTTTTGTTTGCAGTGCTATTTATAGATATTGACCGATTTAAAGTTGTGAATGATTGTCTTGGTCATCATATAGGAGACGAACTGATAATTACGATCGCCAAGAAACTAAAAGAATTGCTGCGTAATGGAGATACAGTTGCTCGTCTTGGTGCAGATGAATTTGTAATTTTGATAGAAGATATTTCTGCGGTTAGGGATGCTACCTCTGTTGCTAATCGTATCCACAAACAACTAACTTTACCAATTATTTTAGATGGAAATGAGGTATTTATTACTGCTAGTATTGGTATTGCTCTGAGTTCCACAAGTATTAGCTCCAGTTCCACGAGTATTAGAGCTGCAGAACATATTTTGCGAGATGCAGAAATAGCTATGCACTCTGCCAAAGATTTAGGTAGAGGGTCTCATCAAATTTTTTGTACTTCTATGCACACTGAACTTCTAAAACGTTTAAAGTTGGAGAATAATTTACAACGCGCTCTCAAAAATCTTAAGAATCAATCACTTACCGATCAATCTGAGTTTCTGCTTAACTATCAACCAATTGTTTCCCTCACAACAAATCAAATTATTGGTTTTGAAGCACTGATACGTTGGCAGCATCCAGAACTTGGTTTAATTTCTCCTTGTGAATTTATTCCTCTTGCGGAGGAAACAGGGTTAATTATACCTCTTGGTTTGTGGGTGTTAAGAAAAGCTTGCTTCCAATTACGTCAATGGCAAAATCAATGGCCGAATAATTATCCTTTGAAAATGAGTGTTAATCTTTCTGTAAAGCAGTTTGCTCAAACAGATTTAATCGAGCAAATAGACAAAATTATTTTAGAAACTCAGCTTGATGGTAGTAATTTAAAACTGGAAATTACCGAAAGTGCTTTGATTGAAAATAATGAGTCTGTCACAGAAAAAATGTCTCAGTTAAGGGCAAGGAATATTGAGTTATGTATTGATGATTTTGGCACTGGATATTCTTCTTTAAGTTATCTACACCGTTTTCCCATGAATACTTTAAAAATTGACCGTTCTTTTGTCAATAGAATAGGTATTGTTAATTTGGTAAGTGAGGGTTCAATTGAGCCAACCGAAATTATCCGTTCAATTATTACTTTGTCTCATAATTTAGGTATAGATGTTGTTGCTGAGGGGGTAGAAACTTCAGAGCAAGTGATTCAGCTTCAAGCTTTAAGGTGTGAATATGGTCAGGGTTATTTATTTTCTAAACCCCTAGATATGGCAGCAGCAACTGGTTTAGTTGCTAGTATAAATAACAATTCTAATTAGGGTTTGCTTATGGAAGTCTTTTGGTTGAGGTAGGGAGTAGGGAGTAGGGAGTAGGGAGTAGTGAAGAGTCAAGAGGAATAGGGAGTAAAAGAGGAGGTAGAAGGAAAAATTATCCCTTGATTTTTCTGTCCAATTCTTACCTAAAATACTAACTTTTTGAGCCTTATCAGCCAAAAATATATTACTTTTGGCGACCTGAAAATGCTTTTACCATTAGAATGTCAATGCTTTTAGATTTAATCAGCAAGTCCTAATTAGAAATAATTAGGGAGAAGTCAGGAGTCAGGAGTCGTTTCAGTTATCAGTTATCAGTTATCAGTTATCAGTTATAAGTACCTCTGCAATAAGGATACTTGACATAAGGAATAGTCTCTTTTTTTATCCCTTTAAAAAGGGAGACTTTAGACCACAATTTTTAGGTAAAATTATTTTGATAAATAAAGTATTTTTTTGATAAAAAAAACTATTGAATAATATCATGTTCGGATAATCAATGAGACATGATATAAGAGACTGTTTTTCAATAATGGATAATGGATAATTACCTCTCCCTTTTAGGGAGAGGATTGACTAAAAGGAAAAAATTTATTTCTCTTGGTCGATTAGATATGCCGAGGAGACCTCGGCATCCCACCCTTCGGGAAGCTCCGCAATTCAAGTCGCTCCGCGTTAACGCGCGTTGTGCGCTAGCTAAACGACCGTTTTTTTCCCCTTTATTGGGGAGGCTTTAAAGGGTGAATTATCTAATTGTTTAATTGTTTAATTGTTTCGGTAAAATAAGTATTAAGAAACCTGTTGAGCCACCAATATAATGAAAAATAATAGTATCTTCCCCCTATTCCCTATTCCCTATTCCCTATTCCCTATCTTCAAATTCATTTGTTTTACTGCAATACTATTTATTTCTGGTTGCAATATATTTCCTGAAAGTAAAGCAGAAAAAACACCAGAAATTTTGCCTGTAGAATCAATTCAATTACCTCTACCAACTCCTTATTTTACGGAGGCAAAATTAATTGCTGTTGGAGATATTATGATGCACGGTATGCAAATAAAATCGGGTTATAATTCTCAAACTAAGAGTTATTCTTATCAGAGTTTTTTCACGGAAGTAAAGGATATTTTGTCTGCTGGCGATTGGGTAATTGGTAATTTAGAAACAACTTTAGCAGGACCTGAATCTAGATATACAGGATATCCTTTATTTAATGCTCCAGCAACATTAGCTGATGCTATTAAATGGGCAGGTTTTAATATTTTAACTACTGCCAATAATCATTCTTTAGATAGACGAGAAAAAGGTGTCTTGAAAACTTTAGAAAATCTGCGCGATCGCGACATTTATCCAGTGGGTACGGCAGCTTCTTTAGCGGAATCTGAAGAAATTTTAATGGTGGAAAAAAATGAAATTTTGATGGCTTTTTTAGCTTACACTTACGGCACTAATGGCATTCCTATTCCCAAAAGGAAAGATTATCTGGTAAATTTAATTGACGAACAAAAAATTCTTCAAGATATTAGTAAAGCCAGACAACAAGGGGCAGATATTGTTACAGTTTCTCTACATTTTGGTGCAGAATATCAACGTCTACCTAATACTCAACAAAAACAATTAGTGGAAAGTTTGGTTAATGGGGGAGCAGATATTATTTTGGGTAGTCATCCTCATGTAGTTCAACCTTATAAAATTTTTAAAATTACTGAAGAAAATGGGGATACTCGTCAGGCAGTTGCGATTTATTCTATGGGGAATTTTATTTCCAATCAGACTAGAAAATATACTGATTTGGGAGTAATTTTTCAAGTTAATATTCAGAAAAGTTTTCCAGAAGAAACGATTGAAATTTCTGCCGTGGAAGCTTTACCGACATGGGTACATCGTTATCGGAAAAATGGGAAATTAAACTTTCGGGTTTTGTCTTTAGAGCAGGTTGTTACTAATAAAAACTATCCTTTACTTAAGTCTAGAGATTATTTGTTATTGGAAAAATATTTAACCCAAATGAAAAGTCATATTAATTCGTTAAAAGAGGGAGTAGGGAGTAGGGAGTAGGGAGTAGGAGGAAAAAATTGATGATTTCTGTGGGATAAAAAGTGCAGGTTTTTTATTAGTTGTTAGGTTGGGTTAAGCGACATCGCAACCCAACTAGGTACTCCTGCTTGCGTAATGGTATACAGGAAAAAGGGCGTTGCTTATATGTGGGATGAATTAGTGTGGTCCGTGTGGTCCGTGTGGTCCGTGTGGTCCGTGAAAGATTCATCCCAAGGTTTCAGCAACGCGGGAAAAAGAAATACCTCTCACGGGAGCAAGATGCTCCCACTGTTTTCAAGAGCAAATATTGCCGGATAATGCACGACCATTACAATGCGCCACCACCCCCAACTCAATACAATATGGCAAAATCTCATCCTAATATTTCATCCACTTGAATATTAATACTCGGAAACCTTTGAATAGATAAATTTTGACCCCGCTGTAATTTTTGCACTTGTTCGTAACGACTGGCAATAAGTTGTCTATATACCTCCACACATTGGTTGTTAATATCTACCAACCAAACTTCAATAATATTATCTTCTGTATAGAGAGGAATTTTGACTTCACGGTCTGATTTAATAGTAGTGTATGCCACTTCCACTATGAGAAATATGTCCGCAGGTTTAGGATGTCCAAATTCGTAAAAATCTGCTTTCGGTGCCAACAAAGCTATATCTGGTTGTCGTTCGGAATAATCATCTAACGGACATAATGAAACTTTTTTTCAGCTTATAAATCAATTGTTGTTTTTGATATAATTTCAAGGGGTTATAGTGTTGGGTTGAGGAACGAAACCTAACCTACTCTATCTATTTTTAATCACTATTTTTACTCACTATTTTTACTTTCATTTTCAGCTTTTAGTTCAATTACTGTTGTAGGTACAATTTTAGGAATAGTTGATTCAGAAGATTTTAAATTAGGTTTAACGTAACTATTTTTCACTTCTTCAAGCCAATCAATAATTAAAATTTCTATTTCATCAAAAGTTTGTTTTTCCTGTAATTCTGAGACTAACTTACTGCTAAAGTGTTCTACTAACTGTTGTCTAAGTTTGATACTTACCGCATCTGGTGGTGTTTGATAGGCTTTTTGCAGACCTGTAGTAATTGTACTAGATATTTGTGTTACTAAATTATTAACAATTTGATCGGGTAAGCGACGAATAAAAGGTATTTTTTGCAAACCTCGATATATAGATAATTGCTGCATAGATTTTTCGACTTGATAATGCAAAAAATCTTCAAGGTCTCCATGAATTTCTGGAAGAACTTGACAAGCAGTTACTTGGAATAGACGGTTAATAATTTCTTGGATTTTGCCTGAATCTTTGTTTTCTACATAAACTTTATCAGGCTTACTTTTTGACTCAAAAATAGCTCTTTTTAGAGAACCTTTACTCACATTCTTTTGTAGCTTCTCAATACCTCCACTGACTACAACTTGAGTTATTTCTTTAGCAAAACTACGAATTAACTTGAACCGAATATCAGTATATAACTGTTCCATGTTTGGTAATTTAACTTTGTCTAAACGAATAAAAGCAGTAATCATTCGTAGTTCAGGTAGCCACGGTTGCAATAAAAAAACATCATACCAACGCTGTTTAATAGCAACCCATAAAGTTAAATTACGACGACGAATAATTACTAAAAGACGTAGTAGAAACTCTATCCAAAATATAGCCATCCAAGGCAAGTCTACTAGCCAAAATCTATCTACAAATTTCCCATTTGTATCTAAATTACGGAAGTAATAGGACTGCATCAAAAATTTAATATTTTTATCAAAAAAATCTAACTCTCGTTCCCATTGATATGTTTCTAGATGTTGGCGACTCCAGAATATATTAAATGCTGCTTTTGATGATTTATCTGCCCACAAAATATCCGGTGCTAAATATTGAAGCCAGTTTAATGATTGTAAAAATTGGAGAGTGGGAGTTAAATCAATATCAATATTACTGTTTATAGTCTGGCTATAAATATGTTGCTTAATCTCGTATTTGATTTGAGTTAAAACTATAACTTGATTAACTATCTGGAAATAATAATCTCTATCAATTAATTCGGTACTATTGTTACGCAAATTTTTGAGTAAGAGTTCTATTTCTGCTGCTTCTAGACCTTGTCTTTCCAACAGTATTCTCAGTTCATTAACTGCGATTAGATAATCTTGTGAATCACGGAATGGCTCTATTCCCTTAATTAAATCATATCCTAATTGTGGTTCATACAATAACATTAAAGGGCGGATTTGTTCATTGAAAAAATCTAACTGACTTTGCCAACCCTGTGCTTCTAAATAATCTTGTTGCCAGAATACTTGTACTGCTTGTGAAAAATTTTTTCTGCCGAGATGAGTAGTAAATCTTTGCTTAATTTTTGCTAAAGCACCATAGTTATCTATGACTCGAAATGGAGGGCGATTAATAAATATCTGTATACTACTAAGGCGTAAATCTTCTAATAAATTTTCTATGTTTGATGACTGTAAACCCTTTTTCTCTAATTCTTCTTGTAACTTATCTACTTTTTGCAGATATTTTTCTTGGGGAGTATCAGTAAGTTTTTGTAAGTTTAAATCTGCCTTCAGATACAGATCGCGAAATTGTATATAGGTAACATCAAATATTACTAAAATTACGTTGGCAAGAATTAGTAATGCCATAATTCGTTCACTTAAGAATAATAAAGGTGAACGGTTAGATTTAGGAGATTTTGGGGATAACATAATTATGTAATTTTTACTGGAATATTTCCCACTACTAAACCCCTAATTGAGATGATCGAGGAATATTTTAGAAGACAGTTAGGGGATATATACCTGACTCTATTCTTGAATTTTGCACCTTATTTAAAGGTCGTTTCAGGATTGATAACTGAGGAATAAATAAATATTAGAAAGTATAGAAAGACTGACAAACTAATAATCAAATTTTAGACGAAATTATATAAATAAAAAAAATCTGTTCTACTCAACTTACCTCAACCTATATTATAGGGGCTTTAATATTATAGGACTTAGGCAAATCAACCCGGTTTGTACAATAAATTTTTGGTATAAATAATAGACTTCCAATTATAAGCATGATGTGCAAAACCAGCGTTTTGAGGGAGTATTGTTTTTTGTTTATTAAGTAGACCAAGCTAAAAAAAATAGGTTGCATATTTAGTCACAAAATATTTCAAAAGAATGATATAACTGACTTTTGAGCTAATTTACAATTTGATATATAATGCACAAAATTTACCACGCTCTACTTATTAACTTTTAGATTGTTCAGTTAAAGATTTCATTTCAACTGGTTAGCAATGATATAAATTATTTGACAAGAGAATGAAATTAGCTTCTTTTTTTGACTTGTCGGTATTATCTCAGATAATCAATTTGTTCTAATGATTTATTGAGATTTATCCTAATTTTTCAAATTATTTAACTTCAGTAGTTAGCCCTAAAATCTAAAACTTATGTATCTTGCCAATTATGAGAAAGCCTACATTTTTAATCCTATAGCAGACGAGTTGGTATATCTATAAACTTGTTGGATTCATAATTGCTATAAAGTATTATCCGATTGGTTTTTTATTCCCTCTATTGCCTGTTGCCTGCGCGTTTGGGTCACTAATGGGCAGGAAAGCATTATAGATTGGAAAAAGTGCCTAGAACGAGGTTGATAAATTGCCGATCAAAAAATAATTACCGAATAATTAATAATTATTAATTGAAGTAACACTCAGCACTCAGCTAGCCTCTTTCAGAGGAGCTGCCTCTTACAGAGGAGCTTCGCTAACGCTAACAGCAGTCAGCTTATTCAAGGTGTATAATGGGGGATTCTTTCCCCCCCCCCACGCAAAGCGCACCACTAATTTTTTCGCTCCTCTTGTGGGGGACCGTTACCCTCGAATTGAAGAGCGCTCCAGCTAAATGCGCTCAAGCTGATAGCTAGTTAAAAGTAATCTCTGTCCAAATGCTCCGCAAACAGGATTTACCGAGAAATTGTGGGTATGCGCCTCCCCTTTTAAAGGGAAAAAAGCGGTTGAGGGATGGCGAGGTCCCCTCGCCATATCCAATCAACCAAGAGAGCAGTTGGCAAGCGGAGCAGTCCGTTAGGATGGGATGGCGAGGTCTCCTCGCTTGCCTCCAATCTCCCAAGAGAGAAGAAAAAATTTTTCCTGTTCGTCAATCCTATCCGTTTTCAAGGAGAGGTAATAATTAATTATTAATTATTAATTATTAATTATTAATTATTAATTGTTGAACAATGTCTGTGCCCTAAATGCGTAGGCTATAGTTTAAATTAATAGGACTACAACCACTAGATACTATAGCGCTACACATTAAGATTAGGACATCTCTAAATGCTAAAACTCTTTGACAGTATACTATTTCCTCGCGCTCTTGATAAAATCAACCTATCCAGCGATCTATCCGCACTACTTGAATTGACAATTTAATAAAACTTTGCAATTTGATAGTAGAAGCTCTAGTCCACAAACTTGTAAAATCCAGATGAACTAATTACAGAGGAATAAATTAAGATGGAAAAGTATGTTTGTATTGTCTGTGGATATATATATGACCCAGAAGAAGGAGACCCAGACAGCGGTATAGATCCAGGAACTGCCTTTGAAGAAATCCCTGATGATTGGGTTTGTCCGGTTTGTGGAGTAGGCAAAGATGAGTTTGAACCAGTTGAAGAGTAACTAATATAGCAATCCGCGCATAGGTTGCGGGTAATCAAAAAGTAGATAAAAAAACTGAAACTCTCACCTGTTCCCTCTTTCCTCTTCCCTCTTCCCTAAAAGCAGTAAGATTTTTATAGACAAATAAAATAGGATTGCTATAGATATCTCCAGAAAATAAACTTGCCTTTTATTTAGCATCAGCTATAGTTGTAAAAGTTCGTAAAAAAATCATTTTTCGTACCTTTTTCCTGAAAATATCTTGCCTGTTCCCTATTCCCTACTCTTACAAAAAGTCTATATCTTTTTCACCAGATGTCTAATACATATAAAATGTCTGTCCCACCTGTTAAAATTGTAGTTGTTGGTGGGGGAGCAGCAGGTTTTTTTGGAGCGTTGGCAGCGGCCGACATCCCCTGTAACTCTCCCGACACCCATGTCACCATTTTAGAAGCAGGGCGACAACCTCTGGCTAAAGTACGTATATCTGGTGGCGGACGTTGTAATGTCACCCATGCTTGTTTTGACCCAGCAATATTTATCCAAAACTACCCCAGAGGTAGCAAAGCACTTCGGGGTGCATTCACTAGATTTCAAGCTCGTGATACTGTGGAATGGTTTGCTGCAAGAGGGGTGCAGTTAAAAACTGAAGCAGATGGACGGATGTTTCCCACTACTGATGATTCTACCACAATAGTTGAATGTTTAACTAAGGTTGCTTTGTCTAAAGGAATAAATATTCGTACAGGTGCAGCAGTGGTTTCAGTCAAATGCAAGACAACAGATGAAGGGGGGAATTTATTTGTAGTTGAGTTAAGATCGGGAGAATTTCTAGAATGCGATCGCTTACTCCTGGCAACTGGCAGTAGTTCTATTGGCCATCGTTTGGCAAAAGGATTAGGCCATAAAGTTGTTCCTCCTGTTCCTTCTCTGTTTACTTTCAATATTTCTGACCTGCGTCTCAAAGATTTGGCAGGTATTTCGGTTGAGAATGTCTGCTTGCAACTTCCGAAGGCTAAGTTAAAACAAATTGGCCCTGTGCTGGTGACTCATTGGGGTTTAAGTGGGCCAGCAACTTTAAAGTTATCTGCCTGGGGTGCTAGATTTCTCTATGAAAATAATTATCAATCTGATTTATTAATTAATTGGTTATCGAATATTAATCCAGAGGATATACGAACTAAGTTGTTAGAGTTTAAGAGTTTGGAGAAGAAGGCGATCGTTAATAGTTGTCCGTTTTCTCTACCCCGTCGTTTATGGGAACGTTTAATTATTGCTGCGGATATTGATTCTCAAAAACGTTGGGCGGAGTTATCAAATAAAGTTATTAATAAGTTAATTTTGGAATTGACTCAAGGTAAATATGAGATTCGAGGAAAAGGGGTTTTTAAGGAAGAGTTTGTTACTTGTGGTGGGGTAAGTTTGAAAGAAGTTAATTTTAAAACTATGGAAAGTCGTTGTTGTCAGGGATTGTATTTTGCCGGAGAAATTTTAGATATTGATGGAGTTACAGGTGGTTTTAATTTTCAAAGTGCATGGACAACTGGATGGTTAGCAGGTCAAGGAATAAAAGTTTTATCTAATAATTAGGACTTGATTCAATAATTATTAATTATTAATTATTAATTATTAATTACCTCTTCTCTTTAAGAAAAGGTAAGGTTAAAAGGAAATTTTTTTCTTTTGTTTTGGTCGATTGAATATGGCATTTAGCTGCGCGACATGAAACGCGTAGCGTCCTGGAAGGAAGGGAAACCTCGCCATCCCTCAACCAATTTTTCTCCTTGAAAGTAGAGGCTTTAAACCTTAGTTTTTTCGGTAAATAGGGAATGGGGAATAGGGTGCAGGGCAATAGTTTTTCTGTTAATTTTACAGATATTATACCAAGCGTGAAAAAAGAATGTTACGAATAATAAGTATGATTAAAAGACTGTAGAACAGATTTCTCTTTGACAAAGCGGTCGGACCCCGTGCCGTCTCACGGCGCAAGCGGTCGGAAAGCGGAGCATGACCTAGGATGGGATGGATGGGTTGCCCGCTCTTAACAGAGCCGCTCCGAAGTGAGGCATATCCAATCGACCAAGAGAGGGAACGCGCACCAAGAGAAAAAGATAATTTCCGACCTAAAAAATTGTACTAAAGCCATTCATTCTGACTTTTGAGTATAGGTCGCCAATCCGAAGACTCCCCTACCTGGCTCCTAAAAAATAGTCTGGTTATTTGTAGCAAACATTTATTACGCTTGGTATTATACCATCGATCATTTTTTTAGACAACAGTAGGGAGGTTCCATGAAACCTCCCTGCAAAGTTTGCAGTTCTTGGTTGTGTTGCCCTTCCTCGTTCCTACCAGGATAGTAAAGTGAACAATGGTCCAATTTTACCTTTTCGTGTATGATTTATATATAGCACTACGCATTAAGGTTGAAGGTGTTTGACATTGGTAAAAGCTGAAACCTTGTTACAGTCAAATTTTGCCTTTTGCCTGACCCGTAGCGGTATATAGTTCTCAAAATGCTTGATCCAAGGCAATTGTGAATCATCCAAAATTGAGTAAGCATTAATCACTTATAGGCCATGTCAGATAATTCTGGTTTGCTAGTGACGAATAATTCTGCTACTATTAACGCTATTAGCCACTATCTTTACCAAACTATTGTTTCCATTCAACAGCAACATCCAGAATGGATAACTCCAAAGTACAGGAGCATTCCTTGGCATTATCCCAAGTATCAATCTACTTTGACTAATAAGTTTATCAAAGGGTTTTCTAATGTTAAAAACCAGGATGCTTTGAAGCTGAAAGTCAAAAATTATCTCCAAATTATTCTAACTCCAGAGTTTATTAATTCGGCTCGATATAATGTTTTAATTGCTGAGATAGAAAAACATATTTATCCAGAAATCAGTCTAGTTTCATCAGATAAAATTACTAATTATCAGGTTTCCGATTTATCCACAAATGGAACTAAATTAGTAGAGCCAGGAATTGCTATTTTACTGTTAGATGTAGAAAATTTACCACTCGATCCTGAAACAGAAAAAATTCTTGTAGATATTTGCAATTATCCAATTCAAATTAAGGTGGCTTTTGCTAACTGGCGCAGTATGGGGAAAAAAGATGAAGAATTTCATCAACGTGGTTATCAATTAATTCATGTTCCTCCTGGAAAAGATAGTGCAGATTTAAAAATGGCAACGGTAGGTGCTTCTATTTTTCTCAATTATCCCAAGGCTAAGGAAGTTTTAGTTTGTTCTTCTGATCGAGGATTAACTCATCTTGGTACTACTCTACAATCTCATGGGTTAACTGTGTATCAGGTGCGGAAGTATAAAAATCAAATTACTGTTTTAAATAGTCAAACTGGGGAATCAAAAATATATGCTTTGTCGGTTCCAGATATTCCTACTATTAATCAATTTATTATTCAGTTGCAGGAGTTAATTCGAGCAGAAACAGCAAAAATCGGACAGCAATGGATTAAATTTTCGAGAATTTCTGCTTTGTATAAAGAAACTTATAAGTTGAATCTTAAAGATGTAGTTGCCACTCACTTTCCTAGTCAACATTCAAGGCATATATTTATCAATTATCCAGTTTATTTTGCAGTTCATAAAACATCGGAAAAATCTCAAACTTATGTCAGTATTTTTAATCTGTTTAAACCACAAAAAAAAAATTAAATCCTCCCCCAAATAAGGTTGAAAAAGATACTGAGATTACAGATGCTTCTGAAATTCTTTCCCAGGAAGATATGGAAAAAGTATTAGTCAAAATTTTGAGCAATTTAACTGCTGAATCTCCGGGAAGTTATGTTCCTATTTCTAATCTTGGCAGTGAGTTTCATCGGTTATATGGTCAACCAATTACAAAGGCTATTAAGCTGTTTCAACCAAGTAAAAAGTTTCCTAAGTTTTTGGAGTTATGTAGTTCGCTGAAGTTGTATAAATCTGAAGAAGGTCGTTGGTTTGTGAGCTTAAGTTAAAGGAATAATTTCATTAATGGATAATTGATCATGAAAATTATAGCAATCCCTACTTATGTTGTAAGAATTTAAAAACTAGAAATAAACTCCGAAACTCTTACTCATTAACCATTGCCTCCAAACCTATTTCCAAAAAGTAGCAAGATTTTTGACATGAATAAAACAGGATTGCTGTATCTCTAATTATCCATTATCCATAAGTAAAAACTTCTAGGGATTAATTATCCATTATTAATTATCCATTATCCATTATCCATTATTAATTATCCTCCCTACTCTCTCTTAGAAATGCTATATGATAAGAGAGAATGTAAAGAAAAGTAAAGAAAAAGTAAATGAAGGACAAGGTTGTAGTAATAGTCGGTGCCACTGGAGGTATAGGTTCAGTAGTGGCACAGAAACTGGCAAACTCCGGCGCAAATTTAGTTTTGGCCGCCAGAGATAATAATAGATTAGACGCTTTAGCAACCCAACTATCTACTACCGAAATTATTACTGTACCAACAAACATCACTAACCCACAGGAAGTAGAAACCCTGATGGAAAAAGCTACCAACCATTTTGGTAAAATAGATGTTTTGGTCAATGCAGCAGGAGCAGGTATTCTCAAGCAATGGAACAAAATTGAACCTGCTGACCTGGATACTATGCTTGACCTGAATTTGAAAGGCAGTTTTTACACTTGTCAAGCTGCTGCCAATATTATGAAAGGACAAAAATCAGGCCATATTTGTAATGTTATTGGAATTCTTGGCAAACATTCAATGGCAATGGGAAGTGTTTATTGTGCTTCTAAGTTTGGTTTGGTGGGACTCAGTAAATGTATGGCAGATGAATTACGGCGTTATGGTATTAAAGTAACTCTTTTCTATTTCGGAGGAGTTAATACTCCTTTTTGGGATAATGTCAGTCTGAAAGTCGATCGCTCAAAAATGCTTAGTTCGGAAACTGCTGCTGATGCAATTATGTTTGCTCTCAATGCAGAACCCCAAGCAGTACCGATGGAAATTAATATTCAACCAGATAGTCACTTATTTTTCTAAGGGAGTGGGGGAGGTGTGGGGAGTGTGGGAGGTGTGGGAAGGGTGGGGAGTAGAGGAAATTTGTTTACAAAGCATTCGGTAGGAAAAGATACTCTACTGAAACAGAAGAACATTATTAGATATCTCCAATAATAAAAAATCAAATCAATTATCCAAAAGAAATAATAAATTATTTCCCTCTACTTCCTACTCCCTACTCCCTACTCCCTACTTCCTACTCCCTACTCCCTATAATATTTTGATGAAAATCATAAAAGTTGATTATGGAATTCGATCATATTCATTTCTACGTTGAAAATGCTATTGAGTCGCGAGACTGGTTTAGAGAAAAATTAGGTTTTAAAGCTATTGCTTCTCAAACCAGTCAACACACCCAGAAGGAAATTATCAACAGAGGTCAAGTATATTTTGCTTTATCTTCTGCCATTACACCAGAAAGTCCTGTTGCTAATTTTCTCAGTTTGCATCCTCCAGGAGTAGCTGATGTAGCTTTTCTGGTTCGAGATATTAACTCAGTTGTGGCGAAAGCAGCAGTTAACGGTGCAGAAATTTTGCAACCTATTCAGGAAAATTTACAGGGTTTGAAGTGGGCAAAAATTTCTGGATGGGGAGACTTGACTCATACTTTGATTGAAAAAATTGATGATGCACAAATTTTAAATTCTAATTCTCAACTTTCTAGGGATCTTGTAGCGATCGACCATGTAGTTTTGAATGTAGCTGAGGATAATTTAGAATCTGCTTTCAACTGGTATCATCAAATCTTAGATTTTCAACCTCATCAAAATTTTGATATTCAGACAAATAAATCTGGTTTGCGTAGTCTGGTGATGACACACCTAGAGGGAGGAGTAAAATTTCCTATTAATGAACCTACTTCTGCTAATTCTCAAATTCAAGAATTTTTGGATGCTAACCGTGGTGCAGGGATACAACATATTGCTTTACGCACAGAAAATATTTTGGGAGTGGTGGGAGAGTTGCGATCGCTTGGTTTACCTTTTTTACAAGTTCCAGCAACATATTATTCTAGTCTGCAAACAAAAGCATTAAGTTATCTATCAGAAACTGACTGGGAGAAAGTTCAAGATTGTCAAATTTTGTTAGACTGGCAAGAAAGTATACCAGGAGCAATGTTACTACAAATTTTTACCCAACCAATATTTAACGAACCAACAGTATTTTTTGAGTTTATTGAGCGTAAAGTTGTTTGGGTAAATGGTAAAAAAATGGAGACTCCTGGTTTTGGTCAAGGTAATTTTCAAGCTTTATTTGAAGCAATTGAAAGAGAACAAATGAAACGAGGTAGTTTGGGGAAAAATTAAAAAATTTACAGCGGTTTTCCTGCACGGTAGACCACAGTAGTGGCGTGTCTAGACTAAATAAAATTGTGGTTTAGGAGCGAGCAACAAGCGAAGACCTCTCCCCCAACCCCTCTCCTGCAAGAAGAGGGGAGTATCTCCCCCAACGCTAGTAGGGAAGGGGGTTGGGGGGTTAGGTTTTTTTAACCCACATTTTCAAGCTTGACGCGCCACTACTAGAGCGACACAGCCAAAATGGTGCGTTACGACGGATTCCTAAATACCTTTGACAGCTTAAATTATAGCCGTCTAACGCACTTTAATAGACTACTCCCTACTCCCTACTCCCTACTCCCTACTTGCTTAATTATCCTCATCTGGAAAACGAATAATATCGTCTTCCCCAAGATATTCCCCATTTTGAATTTCAATCATTACTAAAGGAATCGTACCAGGATTTTCTACACGATGAGCTGTATTTGCCGGAACATAAGTTGATTGTTTTTGCAAGAGTAATTGTTCCTCACCATCAAACACAACTTTAGCAGTACCAGAAACCACTATCCAATGTTCACTACGATGATAGTGCATCTGGGTACTAATATGATTTTTTGGTTTTACCTCTATACGATTAATTTTGTAACGAGGACCTTGTTCCAGAATTGTGACTTTACCCCAAGGTGGTGTTCTTGTAAGATTTTCCTTTTCATTATTAGCTTCTGAATCTAAGACAGGGGTTGAAGGCTGTTGATTATTTTCTGCTTCACTCATAATATATATTTTCTGGATTAAATTCAAGAATAATCTACTTTTACATTCTACCAAAGCTGATGTCATTTCAGTTATCAGTTAGCCTCCTATCGGAGGAACTGCGCAATTCAGTTATCAGTTATCAGTTTGCTATGTACATGAAAAGTATCCTCGGTAGGAGAGGAGCTATCCTAGGTCATACTAAACAAATGCTTTGTCCCTACTCCCTTACGGGTACGGGCGATTCGCGAATCGCCCCTATTCCCTATTCCCTACTCCCTACTCCCTACTCCCTATCTTAGATAAATACCAAAATAGTGACCAGCAGCAAAATCTTCAGCATAGTTGGCCAATAACACGCCTTCAAAATAAAGTTATCTTTATACTGAAAAAGAGGAAAATTTGGCTTCAAACTCCAGAGGATAAAGTTAACAGATACCAAGAAAATATATAAATAAACAATAAAGTAAAAATACTCCAAATAAACAATTCCTCTAGTAATTATTTGTTGTCTAACTGTCACCTGATCTAGGATAACAATAAATACAAAACCTGCACAAGCTCCCAAAACTTCCATGGGTTGTTCTTGATTGGAAACTAAGAGTACAGCAAATAAGAGGGTTAAAACTACAATCATTGGTCCAACTTTAGAAATAAACAAACCCAAGAAATCTCTTTGTAGAATGATGGTAAATGCAAGTTCCGGAAAATTAGTTCTTGGTACAGTATCAATCAAACCAAAATTAGTATTGTATGTCTGAAATAGGTACTCGAAAAAACTATCCCTGAGATACCATTCTCCCAATACAATTGCTTTGTCTACCCCTGGAGCAGTTCGTGGATTAATTACAGTATAACTCTGAAAGTCAGGGGCAAGAATTACCCGACGATTTAACTCTCCATTGTTAAAATCCTGATGCCAAATCCGAATTTTTAAATCTTTATCATCAAAAGGATAATAGTCAAAATTAAAATTCATGCGTAGGGTATAAGCAAAGTACCAACCGATAATTTCTACACCATCTTTTTTATATCGATAATCTTCTCTTAGTTCATAATCACTATCTTCAATCGCATCAGCAAGTATAATGCCACGAGATAAATCATCATGTACCCCATCTTTGTATTTTTGCCATATATAACCCGTAACAAAAACATCTTTCGGACTGGTAAAATCAAATGATTGAATAAAAACTCCTGTAGGAACAATTAGAGGAGGTTTTTGATTTAATTCTCTACTTAAGCGTATTTGAGGAACTAATAATTGTCTAACACCAGTATCACTAAGCAAAAGGTTTCGAGTTGCTGTATAAGTTCTTGCTTTCAATACTAAACTCCAAACAAAACCAATATTTATTACAAACAATATACTAATAATAAATGATACTAATGAAATTCGTTTTACACCTCCCATATAAACTTTAAATAATAGAACTGAGAAAAAAACAGCAAACCAAAGGTAGGCGATGCTAATAGCAGTTAACTTCCGTCTTGTGACGTCTGAATCTGGGATAATTTCATCTTCAATAAACACTATTCCTACTACCCATCCATTCAGGTTAGTTTTCCGCAGAAATAACCAAGAATTTTGACCTGTTACTTTATCGGTTAAATTTGCTTCTACTGGTATACCTTTCATTGCTTTAACAATCAATTCTCTGAGTTGTTCATCCTGCTGTTGATAGGTAATGTCAAAGATATTTAATTGAGCTTTAAAATATTCTTCATTAGGGTGATAAAGGTAAGTTCCTGTTTCAGAAATAATAAATCCGTAGCCAGTTTTACCCAAGTTTAGAGACCGCACTATCTCTAGGATTCTACTTAATGAATATTCGCTATATACAATACCTCGTGGAGAATTATCTTGAGTATTTGAGTTATAAAAAGGAGTAAAAAATCCGACGACCGGATCGCTGATTATAGAAGTATCACTCCAGAAATAAGGTTCACCCCAATTTGGTCCTTTATTTATAGTATTACTATACCAAGAATATTTAGGTTTAGTATAGTTAACTTTAGTTTCTTTTAGCTCTATTTCGTTATCTATTCTTGCATAATATGGTGCATAAAGTTTGACATCCGATCTATAAGCAAAGGGTTTATAGGCAACACCAACATCTAAAAAATCAGTATTTTCCTCAACTTCTAATTTAAGTCGCTCTAATAATTCTTCATCGCTTAATTTACCAGAACTCAGGTCGTTGGCTACAGAAATAGCTGATTGTTGGGCAAAATACAGTCGCCGATCAATCTCAAGAGCAACTCTAGATGTTGCCCGTTGAGCTTCCTGTTTAGCATTATCAAATATCTCTTTTTGTTCGAGTGTATATAATAATGACCCTAATATTGCAAATGTCAAACTAATTCCACCCAGGATTAAGGATGTGTAAAATACTATTATTTGTGGTTTACTAGCATTATTAATAGTTAATGTTTTATGTAAGAAAAGGTATATTTTAGTTTTGATTTTTTGATATTTTTTCTGTTTTTTCATCGGGGGAGCTTCGATTTTTTTGTTGATTTTCATAATCTTTATTTGCCTATATAATTTTTGTTTGTGGAAACAATATCAGAGAATGTTGACGATTTTTAGCTTAGTTTATTAGTGTTTATGAAGCAGCGATCGCCTCGGCTATCCCCATCATATTTCTGTGAATAACTATTTCTCCTATCTAAATATATGAGTTATAGGTAATTTGAGATTTTACCAACAAATATAGGGAGATAAATATAGATTTTCCCCAATTTTAATTGTCTGCTTTGATAACAAGCAAAATTTGATGATATTGAGAATTGAAGGCTCAAATAAGACTTTGACTCAAGTATTATTAGATTATTGGTTTTATGCCTAACATTTATCATGTTGTACTATTAAGCTATCAATAGTTATAACAGCAAGTCTATTTATATATACAAAAGTATCTATCTATACAAGAATAAATAGGAATATCTTTGTCCAGGATTACTCACAAACCAAAATCCTAATTTTTTGACCAAAAAATTGGGGATAAAAAAAGAGAATATTCCTGGTGTCAACCCTCCTGATTGCAGAGGTACTGATAACTGATAACTGATAACTGATAACTGAAATGACCCCTCATTCCCCATTGACAATCCTGGTATAAATCATTTATCCTCATTTAGCAAAACTATTTCTGTTATTAATCTAAATTCTCTAGATTTCTAGGCAAATTTTGAAAACCAGGCCAAATAATACAAGTAATTATCAAGTATAAATATCAGGCTATGGCAAGGATATTGAAATTATAGTCGGTGACTATGAGTTTTAGATTAAGAAACAATTATATAATTTTCTACTAGCTAGACAAATAACTGTGGGAGAATAACAAAAAAACTGCAACTTTACTTCAAAGTCTAACAATTTTAAGAAAAACTTAATTTTCTTAGCACTTTGTATAAAAAGATTATTGGTAAAGTATAAAAGCACAATATAAACCATATTCAGTCAAAAAGTATAACTTTTTGTTTCGGAAGCTTGGCTTATACTTGGCATCAGACTATCCCTCAGTTGACTAGAGTAGAAAGTATTTTATCCTGAGAAACAATACCTAAATTGAAATTTGATCGAGGAACAAAGAATGGAATTCTTAGAAACATTTTGGAAAAGTCTTGAAGGAATTAGTATTGCTGGTATACCCGCATATAAACTATTAATTGCATTTGGCGTGCTGCTGTTAACAGCAATACTACAGGGAATTATTGCTGAAATAATCATTAAGCGGATCGAAGCTCTTGTTGCCAACACTGAATCTGACTTAGACGATCAATTAATTGCTATTATCAAAAAGCCCCTATCATGGTTAATTTTGGTAGTTGGACTATGGATAATAAAGATTATTTTAATAGAATATTTGAGTTCTCAGTTACAAGAAATAATCACTGATATTTTTGGTTTAGCCTTTATTACTCTGGGTGCCTATGTGACTTACAATGCAGCTCCTTTGCTGGGTAATTTACTACAGTACCTAACTATGCATACTCAAACAGACCTTGATGATTTGCTTGTTCCTTATTTCCCAAGACTATTTCGGATCGCAGCAATTGTTGTGGTATCTATTAAAGCAGCAGAAGTATTTTTAGGAACATCTGCAGGAGCTCTTATTGGTTTGCTTGGTGGTGCTGGTGTTGCTCTAGGTTTGTTGTTCAAAGATATTATCTATGACTGGTGTTGTGCTGTAATTATATATACTGATAGATTGTACAAACCTGGTGAGTGGATAGGAGTTTCAGGGTTAAGTGGTTTTTTTCAGGTAGTAGAAATAGGCTTAAGAACTACAAAATTGTATTCATGGGAGTGGGGTTCTATTATTAAAATGCCTAATTCTAGAATGGTGAGTGGTATTGTAGATAACTGGTCTCAAAATAGGGCTGATGTTGATGAATGGGGATTCACAGGAAAGTTTAAAATTACTGGCATTACAGCAGACCAAGTAGAGATAATTATGGCGGGTATTGATGAAATATTTAAAACTATGGGTACTTTTCTAGAGTATTATGTAATGTTCCAAGGTCTAGAAGGTGATGCTCGTGTAATTAAATATGTTGCATATCATCTTCCTACTGGTTACGGACGCGATCAGAATAAATTTCACTTGAGTGTAATGAGATTATTTGAAAAAGAGGGTATTTCTACTCATAATCTCTATATCATTACTGACCAAGAGACCTATACAAAAAATATGAAAATGGCAATTAAGGATAATCATGACTTACCCAGAACCATCTATAGTAGGGAGGAATCACCATCAGCCCCTACAGATTTTGATATGGGGTAAGTCCCGATCGTAACTAAATCTACCTCAATTGTTGGGATTAAAGCCAGACTAATTTATCCTCACTGTAGTCAAAAAATTGGGATATCATAATTTAAGTTTAGCAATATTGCTACCACTGCATTAATATCATATCTTTTGGTATCAGAGCATCTAATATCAAATCCGGTTGAATACCTATTGTATAGTTGGCAGAGATGGGGAGATGGGGGGATGAGGGGATGGGGGGATTGAAGTAATTATAGAATTATCAACATATACTATATAACCGGATTCTATATAATATGAAATACATTAATGTTGGCTAGCAAAGATTGATAGGAAGATGGAGAGATGAGGAGATGGAACGGTGGGGTTATACGTATAATTGAACTCCATTCGCTAGACAATAGGGATGCTGTTAAACTTGATTTAAGTTAATATTTGCTCTTTTCTCCTCCCTTTTACTATATGTAGATTAATAGTAGATTTTTTTCCAATTTTCCTATCTTCCTAGACAAAAATATTCTCTGAAAAAAAATTAAATTTGTCTATTTACAAGAAGAATATGTGCTGAGACTCTAAAACTTATTGATACATCCCTAAGAATTTTTTAAACATTTTTGGCAGCAACATAGGTAGTTAATTACCTATGTTGCTTTTTAATGGTTCTTCAGTCTAGAAGTTTTGCTGAAAAATTCCCGATTTTTTTAAACATACATATATAGTATAATTATAGCAGTCGAAGCAAAGGGCGCGGACAGTTATAAATCATGAAACCCTTTGATAGTCTACTGTTCCCAGTTAAGTGTTCCCTATTCCCGATTCAAGTAGCGCTATATCAATGACAAATCAAATTATAGTTATCTAACGTAGTCGGATATATATAAGCAGCTTGGTGTAAAGTTATATTAGTTTGAAAAAAAAATCTATGTCTGCTCAAAGTAAATTTTCCTGGCAAGAACAGTTTCAGTATAAATTTGACAACTTTATGTCAAAGGGTGGGTTCTCGGTATTTCTGGCATTAGTGTCAGCATTTTTTGGGACTTTCCTATTAATGACGGGTATACGTTACCTCTCTGAGTGGATTTTCCCAAATCAAGATTTAGAAAGTGATTTGCTTTGGGATGTATTTGTACAACTCATCGGTCTCAGAGACACGGGAGACGAGGCAAATTTTGCCACTAAAACTATAGGGGTTTTAACTATTTTTCTAGGTTTGGTACTTTTCTCTAGTTTAGTAGCTTTTATTACTCAAGAATTTGAATCACGACTGACTTTGCTGAAAAAAGGAAAAAGTTTAGTAGTAGAACAAAACCATACTTTAATCTTAGGTTTTAATGACAGAATTGTAGATATTATTACTGAGCTAGTAATAGCAAATGAATCAGAATCTGATGCAGCAATTGTCATCCTATCAGAAAAAGATAAGGAATATATGGATGATTTTCTTCGGGAAAAATTAGGAGATTTAAAAACTACTAGAGTAGTTACTCGTAATGGAGTAGTAACAAATATAAATAATCTGAATAAAGTAGGAGTTAAAGTTGCTAGATCGGTAGTTGTTTTAAATAATGCTAAAGGTTCGGATACACAAGATGTAAAAAAGTTATCCGATGCGAGAGTTGTTAAAGCAATTTTAGCAACTGTAGCAGCTAATGAAGAAAAAAAATCTTCTCTACCACCAATAATAGCTGAAATTCGCTCAGAACAATATCGTATTTTAGCTAAAACTATTGCTCCTGAAGCTGTAACTACTTTGGATGAATCTGATATTTTAGCAAGAATTTTAGTCCAAACTTCACGGTCTGTAGGGTTAGCAACAGTATACTTAAATTTAGTTGGTTTTGCTGGAAATGAAATTTATATTTACCGTCCTCAAGTTGATTGGCAAAACCTCAGCTTTTATGAATTAAATTTTCATTTTTATCAAAGTATCCCTATCGGTGTGCTAGATAAAAGTGGCGATGTAATTATCAAACCAGATAGCAATTATCAGTTAAAAGATGCTGAATCAATTATTGTTTTAGCAGAAGATGATTCCCAAATAAAATTTCACCAAGAACCTTTAGTTAAGCCTCAAGTGTTAGGTTATGTTGACTTCAGAAAAACTATTGACAAAAAAACAGAAAAACATTTGATTATTGGTTGGAACTCAAAAACTCCTATCTGTCTCCGAGAATATGCTAAATATGTAGTTGAAGGTTCAGAAATTAATCTAGCAATTCATAAATTAACATCGGAAATTGAAACTAAGTTTGACGAAATTCGTCAAGCTTATCCCCAAGTTTTAATGCAAATTAGGCAAATAAATGTAGATGTTGTTGAAGAACTCAAAACTCTCGAATTATATAAATATAATAGTATCTCAATTTTAGCTAGTAAAGGTAAAAATTCTGAAGAAATTGATGCTAAAACTCTGACGACATTACTAGAAATTAGGCAAATATTCCAAGAATATAAGGAGGAAACTGGAAACCCAGTTACAACAGAATTAGTGGTAGAACTTGCTGACTCGGAGGAAACAGATTTGGTAATTAAAGCTGGGGTTCAAGATTTTCTGCTATCAAATCAATTTGTGTCTAAAATTTTAGCTCAGGTATCTCAAGATCCAGGTGTAATGTTAGTTTACCGCGATCTATTTTCGGCAGAAGGTAGTGAAATGTATATTAAAACTATAGAGCTTTTCTTTCCTCCTGAAAAGATTGGTAAATTATCTTTTGCTGATTGTGTATTTGCTGCTCAATCTCGTGATGAAATTTGTGTTGGTGTGAAAATAGATTCTCAAGCTCAAGATAAAGATAAGAATTTTGGTATTTATTTAGCTCCTAGTTTGGATGCTAAGTTTTCTCTAACTCTTGCAGATGAACTGATTACGATCGCTGAAGATGAAACATAATTTCAGTTATAGCAGGGAAGAGTTGGAAAAACATTCCCCCGATCTTGATTCATCATTAGTAATTATTAAGGGCAAATTCTTTCTTGGTTATATCAATTATCAGTTTTCAGCTATTAGTTTTCAGTTACAGCAAAAATTTAACTTTTGTTTGTCGCCAATCCGACAACTCCCCCCTATCTAACTTTTAACTTTTAATTTTTAACTTTTAACTTTTGAATTTTGACTTCTTTTAGCTATCCTCCGACACCAGAAATATAGCAATTCCCAAAGTTATGAGGTACAGTTGTTTTTCTTCTTTTCTGTTCCCTGTTAAGTGTTAAGTGTTCCCTCAAACCTAAAATTTTGTACCTTACCAGTATGGGAATTGCTATATTAGATTGATTGGCATTAGGACGATTGGGAGATATATTTAATCGCTGAATTAGATTGTGAGTATTATTAAAATATTTTTACACAGAGAGAAAGAAATAATTTAGCTGCAAAATTACCAAAAAATTTTAATTACATCGACTTCCGCGAAGAATTTTTTTCGCCAGAACATCCTTTGAGCGATCGCCTCACCACAGAACAAGAGTTAGCTAATTATGATTAATTTTCATCTTATTAGTTTGTTTGTAGTTTGGCTTTTGCCCCCTAATACCAATTCCCAAAAATAATACTCTACTTCATCAATACTTCAGTTATTAACTAATAATAATAGTTCAGTAATTTTTTTAAGGATTATCAGCATTAAACCAAGATATCTTATCTCTAATTTACCGAAAAATTAAGGTTTAAAGCCTCTCACTCGCCGTGGAGAAACAAGCGGTCGGCAAGCGGAGCATGACAAACGGATGGGATGGCGAGTTCTCCCGCTCTTGACAGAGCCGCGTTTCATGTCGCGTTTGCGCAATTATTCCGTAGGAAAGCGAAACGCAATTCAAGTCGCTCCGCGTTTCGCGGAGCGACTTGAAAAACGCGCGTTGTGCGGAGCGCTAAACGCCATATCCAATCGAGCAAGAGAAGAAAAAATTTTTCTTTGAGTCAATCCTATCCGTTTTCAAGAAGAGGTAATAATTAATTATTAATTATTAATTATTAATTATTAATTGTTGAACTACTCTCTCCGACCTACTCTCAAGGAGATGTAGCAAGACTTTTGATATTTGGTATAACATACTTATACCAGGTTCATTAATTAACCACAATCTAAAAAGATGACATACGAATCGAGAGTCATCTCAAAGATGACTTAAGTTATTAGCCGAGGAAAGTCAAACATATTGATGACAACTAAACAATCAAAAGAATAAAATTAGTCTATTAGACATCTCCAAAAATCAAAAGTAAAGTCAATTATTATCCAGAAATTATCAATTCCTCCTCCCTATTCCCTGTTCCCTCTTTTAAAGAATAAAATTAGTCTATTAGACATCTCCAAAAATCAAAAGTAAAGTCAATTATTATCCAGAAATTATCAATTCCTATTCCCTGTTCCCAGTTAAGTGTTCCCTCTTTTCTGGAGATGTCTATTGATTATAATATAAACTAAATGTAAAGTTTTATAAAATAAAGGCCAAATATGCAAAATCTGAGTTTAGAACAAATATCAGCTCAACTAGATAGCGAAAATTCCCGCGATCGCCTCCTTGCTCTTGCTCATCTACGAGAAGTATCTGCGACTGAAGCGGTTCCTCTAATCAAAAAAGTATTGTATGACCCCAACTTACCAGTACGCTCTATGGCAGTATTTGCTCTGGGAGTCAAACAGACAGAAGAGTGCTATCCAATTTTAGTAGAATTATTAGAAAAAGATGCAGATTATGGTGTCCGTGCTGATGCAGCAGGAGCTTTAGGTTATCTGGAGGATATTAGAGCATTTGAACCTCTAGCACGAGCATTTTATGAAGATACCAGTTGGTTAGTACGGTTTAGTGCAGCAGTTGCTCTGGGAAACCTGAAAGATAAACGTGCTCATGATTTATTGATAGAAGCGCTAGACAGTCAGGAGTTGGTAATACAACAAGCAGCGATCGCTGCTTTAGGAGAAATTGGAGATTTAGAAGCAGTAGATCATATTCTGAAGTTTACTCTTTCGGAAGATTGGTTGATTCGTCAAAGGTTAGCAGAAGCGTTAGGAAATATGTCTACTCCCAAGAGTATATCTGCTTTGAAATACTTAGAAAAAGATACTCATCCTCAAGTATCTCAAGCAGCAAGCATTTCTCTACAACGTTTATTAGGGTTTGCTGAATAAGTCTTATGGGTAAGGGTAGGAGTCAGGAGTCAGGAGGGAGAAAGAAGGTATTAGGGGGAGAAATTTTTTTGATCGCCAATTAAGCGGACATGATATTATTCCTGATTTTCTGTTCCCTGTTCCCTACTCCCTACTCCCTACTCCCTACTCCCTGTTCTCTATTCCCTACTCCCTATTTAAAAAAGATAAAGGATTACTTTTATTCTCAGCAAAACCCAAAATGCCGCGATCGCAATATTTATACAGTAAATTCCCCTGGTTATCAAATAGAAAAGTTGCGCCTCTTTGGGTTAAATAGGCAGAATTAGGCACATAAGTTGACCAATTACTAAGAACTTCGGTCATATTTCTTAACCTCAGTGTCGCTAGTTCAAAAGGACGTTGAAAACCTTTTCCACCTGCTAGATTAAAAAATGAACCTTTTAGGGGTGGTAGAGGTTTAGCATGAATTACTTCATCATCATCAATCAATTGAGGTGCTTTTTTATCCCCAGTATAACCTCTAAGCACCTCCGCTAAAGTACCCGGACTACCAATACCCGCACACATTAACATTAAATTTAAGAAAGCACTTTGACCTCACTCGATCCAGGGCAGGAGACGCTTGATGTCCTCTTGTTCCAGAGTGCCGCCGCACCAGATGCGAAGGCTTGGCGGGGCGTCGCGATAGCCGTTGAAATCGTATCCGACCGCCCGTTCTTCGAGCATCTTGACGATTTGCTTGGGCACTGCGGCCTGATCGTCAGCCGAAAGGCCATCGTAC
>NZ_JAAHGT010000259.1 GCF_010672385.1 Okeania sp. SIO2F4 | reverse complement strand
TAATATAGCGTTTCCCAAGCTAATGACGTACAGTTTTTTTTCTTCTGTATATATTCCTACGGAATCAGAATAATACCATTTCTCAAAAATTGTTCTACATGTGATGGAAGTAAGGGAGTAGGGGAGTGGGTAGGGACGTTGCATGCAACGTCCCTACAAGAGAAGTAAAAACAAGAATAATTAATGTTAAACTTGCTCAAACTAACAAAAAAGTAATTACCTTAGTTTAATTACTTAATAACTGAAGTGTTATCCAAGGTCTTGCGTTACTTTTGGGAATTGGTATTACTACTTCCTATTCCCTGTTCCCTGTTCCCTATTCCCTGTTCCCTAAAACCAGAGAATTTTGTACCTCACGCTTTTTGGGAATTGCTATAATTAATTGTTAATTATTAATTGTTAATTATTAAACAACGCCTCATTCGATTGTTTGCAAGGCATCTATCTTAGCTTTGATGTCTTCGTCTTCAAGATTGTTGTAGTGTTTGTTTAGTAAAGTAATATCTTCTGGTTGCCAATTCACCTTTTTAACCACTTTATTAATCTGTGCTTTCAATTCAGGGCGCAGGTATTCTAGATTTTCAGTGTTTGGCCAAGCATCAGCAAAAATCTCCAAAACTTTGTTGCCCTCTTCCCTACTAATAGATCGTTCCTCCCTAAAATTATTTATTTGATCGGGATATCGTTTTGGTGAACCCAACCATTGAATTAAGGTAATGGTATTAGACTCTCCTCCACTTGTAAAATAAGCGAGAAAACGAAGTCCTGCTTCTTGCTCTCTGTTTCTATGAGTTGCATTCAAAATTTGTAAAATCTGCTGAGTATTAAATTTTCCAATCTCGCCTAGTACCTTTGCTGTTGTTTCACGAACCTCCGAATTTTCATCATTCAACAAGCCTAACAATTGGGGAATCAATTTTTTAGCCTCCGACTCCAGATTACTCACTGCCAATACTGCAGCAGCACGGACACGCTCATCTTCATCTTTGAACAACTGCTGCAACTGAGGAATAAATTGTTTAGCCTCCGACCCCAGATTACCCACTGCGGATGCTGCAGCAGCACGGACACGCTCATCTTCATCTTTGAACAACTGCTGCAACTGAGGAATAAATTGTTTAGCCTCCGACCCCAGATTATCCACTGCGGATGCTGCAGCAGCACGGACACGCTCATCTTCATCTTTGAACAACTGCTGCAACTGAGGAATCAATTGTTTAACCTCCGACTCCAGATTACCCACTGCGGATGTTGCGGAAGCACGGACACGGTCATCTTTATCTTTGAACAACTGCTGCAACTGAGGAATAAATTGTTTAGCAGTCTCCGACCTCATCTCACCCATTGCCCATGCTGCTGCTCTACGAACACCCGCATCTTCATCACTGAACAACTTCTCCAACTCAGGAATAAATTGTTGGGTCTCCCATTCTATCTCACTCATTGTCTTTATTACTGCAAAACGGACACGTATGTGTCGATCTCTCGACAACTTCAGTAGTTGGGGAATCAATTCTATAGCCTCCCACCCCATGTCACCCACTGCTGTTGCTGCTACATAACGAACCTCCGAATGTCGATCGCTGAACAACTGCTGCAACTGGGGAATCAATTCTACAGCCTCTGACCCCATCTCATCCGCTATTATTGCTGCTGCGTAACGGACATCTGAATTTTTATCCTGCAATAACTGCTGCAACTGGGGAATAAATTGTTTAGCTTCCCACCCCAAATTACCCACTGCTGTTGCTGCTGCTCTAAGGACATCGGAATTTTTATCCTTCAACAACTGCTGTAACTGGGGAATAAATTGTCTAGCTTCCGACCCCATCTCACCCACTGCTGTTACTGCTGCTGCACGGACACGCCAATTTTCATCCTTAAACAACTGCTGCAACTGAGGAATCAATTCTTTATCCTCTGACCCTATCTTACCTACTGTTGTTGCTGCTTGTATTACGACGCGCCAATTGTCATCCCTGAACAATTGTAGTAACTGGGGAATAAATTGTTTAGCCTCCGACCCCATCTGACCTATTGCTGTTGCTGCTGCTGCACGGACACGCCAATTTCTATCCCTCAATAATTTTCCAATTTGTTCTACTCGCTCCGACGGAATTTCAACAACAGGTTTGAAGTCATATTCAGACATTTTTTTCATAGCCTCACTCCAAACATTAGGGTCAGAATCATCCAATGCTGCCCACATTCCCTGGAGCTGCCAGTCTTCCGGCGGTGATTTGTCAGAAGCTTGAACATGACTCAAATTTACTACCAATAACGCTACGAATAACAGCAGCAAAAAACGCCATTTACGAAGAAAGGAATTAGAGAGTTTCATCGTTTTAAGATTGAGAGATAGAAAGCAGCATTTTTAAGCTTAACATGATTAAATTGACGGAACAAAAAATTTAACAAAGAATTTAGGCGAACTGAGATTGCTTCGCTCTACTTCGTTCCATTCGCAATGACAGAATAATATCTTCAGGAAAAAATTTCCACCAACTTGACAATAAAGTAGACAATTGTCATGAGGAAACACAGTGTTTGCAGAATATTCCTCAATCTTTAGACTTGCCTTTGTCGATTGTTCAACAAATAGTTATATAGCGCTAGGGAATAGGGAATAGGGAATAGGGAATAGGGAATAGTAAACGGTTAAAAGATTTCAGGGTTTAGAAATGTCCTAACCTTAATCCGTAGTTCTATATCATTAGGACTTACACAGTACAAGGTATTTTCGTCATTGCGACCGATAGGGAAGCAATCTCAAACCCTAGTTTTTCGTACCTAATGCGTAAGTCCCGATAGTGTTCGGTAGAACATTTATAATTAGGCTCGTAGTAGAACTTTAGCCCATCAAATTATGTAAGGGATAAAGCCTTATTACTTCTGACTTCTGACTTCATTTTACCGAATAATATAAAATCCGGTTGAACAGTCGTCCGCAGCGACGATAAGAAGCAATATCATGGATGCGCGGAGATTGCTTCGTTCCACTCCGTTCCACTCGCTGCGGACTTGGGTATATTAATTATCCGGATTTGATATAATTAATAATTATTAATTAAATACCTTGGTTAAAAGCCTCCCCCCATAGGGAAAAAAGCGGTCGTTTAGCTAGCGCACAACTTCGTTTTTCATGTCGGTTATAGCTGAAACGCTACCCATCGACCAAGAGAAAAGTGCTCTTGAATTTCCTTATATTCAATTCCCTTATCCTTTACGGTTTTAACCAGAGGTAATTATCAATTATTCATTATCAATTATCCATTAATTAATTTGGATTTTGCCACCCTTCAACAATAGCAACTCCCACATTAACATAGGGATTATCTAATAATTCTTTGAGTGCTTCTTTGCCTCCTGCTTGCAATGCTCCGACAAAACGTTGACGGTTATTTGGCGGAATAGAAGCGGTAACAAATGCTGTTTTTTCTGCATCTGTGGCAGCAGGATTATTTGATTCTAATTGTTTCAATAATTTTTGAATCTCATCAGCAGCTTCGGCGAGAGTTTGCTTTTCTGGGGAGCTATAATTATATTGGGTTCCACTTCCTATAATTTGATTGTCAGCTTCAGCATTCTCAATCACATTACCACTACTTTCATTTTGCCCTTTATCAACTAGATTTAGATTACGAAGATTAGCTCCACTCATATCATATTTTGATTTTTTAGGATCATTCATTTGTTCACTCCTTATATTCTTAAATTCAGTATTAGGGTTAGCTTCAAAATTAGGGTTAGTTTCAAAATTAGGGTTAGCTTCAAAATTAGGGCTAGCTTCAAAATTAGGGTTAACTTCAATATTTATATTACTATTTTTCTCAACAATCAGCAATTTAATAATTTCTAGTAGGTTGAAATTCTCGCCATTTTTGGATAATTCCGACCGAGAATTTAATCGTTGAATAAATTGGTCGCTCACCACATGGTCTTTAGTTTCCGCTGCATTTTGTAATAATTTCTCTCGCAGTAACCAGGCTTTTTCGTAGGGTAAAAGGGTTGCTAATAATAGATAAACTCCGCGAAATCTGGGGTCGTTAATATGCTGTTCTAATTTTTCATTTTCCCCAGTCAGAAATGTCTGCACAATAAAATATTCTTGAATTTTATCATGGCGAAAATACCATTGGGAACCGGAATTAGTTTCTACATGGCGTTGACGGCGCAAAACCATTTTGTAGTTTTCCATGCAATGTAGCTCTTTTTTCCACTCCGACGGAATATTAATTTCATCGTTGAGGCGCATTTGATATGCTGTTTCGGCAAATTCTGTGAGGGGAAAAGAATGAAAATTTATCCGGTCGTATTCTGCTGCCATTACCTGATACTGCTGTTGTTGCAGGTTGAGCAAGTCGGGGGTTTTTCCCTGGGCGAGAATTTGCCCGACAATGGTTAAGTCCATAGGATTTGATAGTAACCGACGGACTGCTTTGCGCTCTTCCTCTGACTGTTTCTGGGAATTGAACGCTTTTTCCAGGTATTCTTCGCAAGCGTCTTCGTATTCAGACCGGGAAATTGAGGTTTCTGCCGATGGCGTAAACTGACGACTGCGGAGAAAACCTCCAATTTGCTGACGTTGCAATGGTTGGAGAATATAGGTTTTGGTCGCCGAGGGTGGAATCCAATCTAGGGGTTGTGTTGTGAGGAGGATATGACCCCGGAAATGACGCTCGACGAAATAACTGATTTTAGTGCGGGTGTCGGGGGTGACTTCGTTGAGACCGTCAATACAAATTTCTAGGGCGTTATTGTAGATGAGGTTTTCTAGGAATTTGCGGTCTGTTTGAGAAATGGGAATTTTGGCTTGGATGGCAGCGATCGCTCCTTGGGCACATTTGCTGGCGGGTAGGTAAACGACAAGATTTTTGCAGGTTTTCGCCCAGTAGCGCAGGAACATGGATTTGCCGAGACCTGATTCTCCTTCAATGATAATGGGAGATTGCACTTTGGCAATGGCGGTTTTGATCGGTTGGAGGTTGTGAGTATTTTTGAGGCAAACCTTGGAGTCGGGAAAATAATCTTGAGGGTTGAAACTGTCGAGGTTAGCGTCGGCGATGAGGAGGGGTTGGAAAGGGGAGAGGAGTCGGCGGCGGAGGAATGGTATCCAGGTGAGTAATAAACCGATGTAACCGAGTCCGGCAAATCTGCGAATCTGCGGATGCCAGAATAGGGTTTGAATTTGGGAAGATTTGGGATAGAGGCAGAGGAGGATGAGCCAAGTGATGGCGTGAAAGAGTAGAATGTTGCGCAGGTAGGAGAACACTTGTGTTTTTTGCAAAGCATCTATTTTGGCTTTGATGTCTGCATCTTGGAGATTGTTGTAGTGTCTCTTGAGCAAGGCAATATCTTCTGTTTTCCAATCTACTTTTTTAACCACTCGATCAATCTGTTCTTTCAATTCTGGGCGCAAGTCCCTTACTTGTTCTAATTCTATAAATTCGCTTTCTTCCCAAGCATCGGCAAAAATTTCTAAAACTTTTTTGCCCTCTTCACGACTAATATATCGTTCTTTATCAAACTTATCTATTTGATCGGGATATCGTACTGGTGAACCTAACCATTGAATTAAGCTAACGGCGTTAGATTCTCCGCCACTGACAAAGTAAGCGAGAAAACGAAGTCTTGCTTCTTCATCTCGGTCTCTATGAGCTGCGTTTAAAATTGGTAAAATCTGCTGAGTATTCAATTTTCCCATCTTACCCACTGCCGTTGCTGCTGCAGAACGGACAAACGAATTTTCATCCCTCAACAACTGCTGCAACTGTGGAATCAAATCTTTAGCCTCAGACCCCATCTCACCCACTGCCGTTGCTGCTGCTTGACGGACATCCGAATTTTCATCACCGAACAATTTCTGGAACTGTGGAATCAAATCTTTAGCCTCCGACCCCATCTCACCCACTGCCGTTACTGCTGCTTTACGAACAGACGAACTTTCATCCTTCAACAACTGCTGCAACTGGGGAAGCAATTGTTTAGCCTCAGACCCCATACTACTCAATGCCTTCCCCATCTCACCCACTGTTATTGCCGTTGAATGACGGACACGCCAATTATCATCCCTCGACAACTTCTCCAATAGAGGAAGCAATTGTTTAGCTTCAGACCCCATCTTACGCACTCCTATTACTACTGCTTGACGGACACGCCAATTATCATCCCTCGACAACTTCTCCAATAGAGGAAGCAATTGTTTAGTTTCTGACCCCATCTCACCCACTGCTATTGCTACTGCATAACGGACATCCGAATTGTCATCACCGAACAACTTCAGCAACTGTGGAATCAAATCTTTAGCCTCTGACCCCATCTTACCCACTACTCTTACTGCTGCTGCACGGACATCCGAATTTTCATCACCGAACAATTTCAGCAACTGTGGAATCAAATCTTTAGCCTCCGACCCCATCTCACCCACTGCCTTTGCTGCTGCATAACGGACATCCGAATTTTCATCACCGAACAATTTCTGGAACTGTGGAATCAAATCTTTAGCCTCCGACCCCATCTCACCCACTGCCTTTGCTGCTGCATAACGGACATCCGAATTTTCATCACCGAACAATTTCTGGAACTGTGGAATCAAATCTTTAGCCTCGGACCCCATCTTACCCACTACTCTTACTGCTGCTGCACGGACATACGAATTTTCATCGCCCAACAACTTCCGCAACTCGGGAATAAATTCTTTAGCCTCGGACCCCATCTCACCCACTGCCTTTGCTGCTGCATAACGGACATCCGAATTTTCATCACCGAACAATTTCTGGAACTGTGGAATCAAATCTTTAGCCTCCGACCCCATCTCACCCACTGCCGTTGCTGCTGCATCACGGACATGCCAATTTTCATCACCGAACAACTTCAGCAACTGTGGAATCAAATCTTTAGCCTCGGACCCCATCTTACCCACTACTCTTACTGCTGCTGCACGGACATACGAATTTTCATCGCCCAACAACTTCCGCAACTCGGGAATAAATTCTTTAGCCTCGGACCCCATCTCACCCACTACCGTTGCTGCTGCAAAACGGACATCCCAATTATCATCGCTCAACAACTTCAGCAACTGGGGAATCAAATCTTTAGCCTCGGACCCCATCTCACCCACTACCGTTGCTGCTGCATAACGGACATCCGAATCTTTATCCCTCAAAAGCTCTCCAATTTGTTCAACCCGCTCCAGGGGAATTTCAACAGAAGACTTAAGATCATACTTAGATATTTTCTTCAAAGCCGCAACCAAAACATCAGGGTCAGAATCATCCAACGCCGCCAATATTCCCTGGAGTTGCCAGTCTTCGGGCGGTGACTTCTCAGAAGCTCGAACATGACCCAAATTTATCGCCAACAGCACCAACAACAACAGCAGCAAAAAACGCCATTTACGGAGAAAGGGGTTAGAGAGTTTCATTATCTTAGGTTGAGAGATAGAAAACAGCAGCTTATTTTCAGTCTACATATTAACATATTAAATTGAGCTGGAACAGAAAATCAAGTTTGTAGGTTGGGTTGAGGTACTCCGAAACCCAACAAAAGTAGATAAGCAAAAAAGATAGATAAATTGTTGGGTTGCGCTGTCGCTTAACCCAACCTACTGTATTATAACTACTGTATTGTAACTCTTGAGTGAGATTGCTTTGCTCTCGCTCGCAATGACGGAATTACCTTGTTTGGCGTAATTCCTAAGTTTGTAGGTTGGGTTGAGGTACCCCGAAACCCAACAAAGATAGATAAATTGTTGGGTTGCGCTGTCGCTTAACCCAACCTACTTTCAATAATTAATAATTAACAATTAATAATTACTATTGTCCAATAGATGAATACAACATCAATCTAGAGAAAGAGTTTGTAGGTTGGGTTGAGGTACCCCGAAACCCAACAAAGATAGATAAATTGTTGGGTTGCGCTGTCGCTTAACCCAACCTACTTTCAATAATTAATAATTAACAATTAATAATTACCTCTTCTTATAACTATTGTCCAATAGATGAATAAAACATCAATCTATAGTTTGTAGGTTGGATTGAGGTACCCCGAAACCCAACAAAAATAGTAGTTTTGTAGGTTGGGTTGAGGTCCTCCGAAACCCAACAAAGATAGATAAATTGTTGGGTTGCGCTGTCGCTTAACCCAACCTACTGTAAGCTATGGCACAATATTAAGGACAATCAAATACTGTCCAAAAATTTAATTTCATCTATGACCAAAACTATACCAGAACTACCAACTAAATACGACCCTTTTGCCACCGAAGCTAAATGGCAAAAGTATTGGGAAGAAAATAACACTTTCAAGGCAGACCCTAACCAACCAGGCGACCCTTACTGTATTGTTATTCCTCCACCGAATGTTACAGGTAGTCTCCATGCAGGCCATGCTTTCAACAATTCTCTTATTGACGCGCTTATCCGTTACCATCGGATGCGGGGTGACAATACTCTCTACCTCCCAGGTACGGACCACGCTAGTATCGGCGTTCAAACTATTCTGGAACGTCAACTCAAAGAAGAGGGGAAAAGTCGCTACGATATTGGGCGGGAAAAATTCCTGGAACGTGCTTGGGAATGGAAAGCAGAGTCTGGTGGTACTATTGTTAATCAATTACGTCGCCTAGGAGTTTCCACGGACTGGACGCGGGAACGTTTTACTCTTGATGAAGGTTTATCAAAAGCTGTCATCGAAGCATTCATGGGTCTCTACGAACAGGGTCTCATTTATCGTGGTAATTATCTGGTTAACTGGTGTCCAGCCAGTCAGTCTGCTATTTCTGACGTGGAAGTAGAAAAAAAAGAAGTTCAGGGCAACCTCTGGCATTTTCGTTATCCCCTCACTGATGGTAGTGGTTATGTGGAAGTTGCTACTACTCGTCCGGAAACAATGTTGGGAGATACTGGTGTTGCTGTTAACCCTAATGACGATCGCTACAAAAATCTCATTGGCAAAACTCTGACGTTACCAATAATGGAACGGGAAATACCTATTGTTGCTGATGAGTTGGTTGACCCTGAGTTTGGTACTGGTTGTGTTAAGGTTACTCCTGCTCACGATCCTAATGATTTTGAAATGGGTAAGCGTCACAATTTGCCATTCATTAATATTATGAATAAGGATGGCAGTTTGAATGAAAATGCGGGAGTGTTTGTTGGGCAAGACCGTTTTGAGGCGCGGAAAAATGTTGTGAAACGGTTAAAAGAAGAGGGCGTTTTGGTTAAGGTGGAAGATTATAGTCATAGTGTTCCCTATAGCGATCGGGGTAAAGTACCTGTTGAACCTCTGTTGTCTACTCAGTGGTTTGTCAAGATTGAACCTTTGGCAACGAAAACACTGGAATTATTGGATAAGCACAACCAACCAAAATTTGTTCCGGAACGTTGGACGAAGGTTTATCGCGACTGGTTGGTGAAAATTAAGGACTGGTGTATTTCTCGACAACTTTGGTGGGGTCATCAAATTCCTGCTTGGTATGCTATCAGTGAAACTAATGGGGAAATTTCCGACAGCACTCCTTTTGTTGTCGCTCGTTCGGAAGCGGAAGCGTTGGAGCAAGCAAAGGCAAAATTTGGTGCTGATGTGAAAATTCAACAAGACCCAGATGTGCTTGATACTTGGTTTTCGTCTGGTTTATGGCCGTTTTCGACTTTGGGTTGGCCGGAGAATACTCCCGACTTAGCAAAATATTATCCTACTAGCACTCTTTCTACTGGTTTTGATATTATCTTTTTCTGGGTTGCTAGAATGACAATGATGGGAGTACATTTCACTGGCAAAATGCCGTTTGAAACTGTTTATATTCACGGTTTAATGTTAGATGAAAATGGTAAAAAGCAATCTAAATCTGTTGGTAATGGTATCGACCCTTTGTTGTTAATTGAAAAGTATGGAACTGATGCTTTGCGTTATACTTTAATGCGAGAAACTGCCGGAGCAGGGCAAGATGTGAGGATGGATTATAATCGAGAAACTGATGAGTCGGCGTCGGTAGAAGCTTCTCGAAATTTTACTAATAAAATTTGGAATGCTGCCCGATTTGTGATGATGAAATTAGGGGGTAAAACTCCTCAAGAATTAGGGGAACCAGAGGCAGATAAATTAGAGTTAGTAGACTGTTGGATTTTGTCTCGTTTCTATCAGACTGTGCAGCAAACTTGCGATTATTTAGATAATTATGGTTTGGGGGAAGCTGCTAAGGGTCTTTATGAATTTATTTGGGGAGATTTTTGTGATTGGTATCTGGAATTAGTGAAGTCTCGCTTGCAGGGTGAGGATGAAAGTTCTAAGTTAGTAGCACAGCAAACTTTGGCTTATGTTTTGGATGGAATTTTGAGATTATTACATCCTTTTATGCCTCATATTACTGAGGAGATTTGGCATACTTTGAATCAAGTTGGAGAAGAAAATTGTTTGGCTTTGCAGTCTTATCCAAAGTTAGATAATTCTTTGATTAATTCGGATCTAGAAGGGGAGTTTGAGTTATTAATTGGAGTAATTCGGACTCTGAGAAATTTACGTTCAGAGGTTGATATTAAACCAAAGGTAAAAATTACGGCAATTTTGCAGAGTGAGAATGAAAAAGAACGGGAAATTTTGAAGAAAGGTGAGGTTTATATTCAAGATTTAGCTAAGGTTGAAAAGTTGGATATTACTCCTAAAGTTGATGAAAAAATCGGTCAAACTATTGCTGGTGTTTTTGGAACTGTACAAGTTTTAATTTCATTATCAGGAGTAGTAGATATTGAAGCTTTATCAGCTCGGTTAGAGAAGAAATTAGGGAAGTTGGAAAAAGAGATAGAATCTACTAAAAAAAGGTTGAGTAAACCTGGTTTTATCGAGAAGGCAGACCCTAAATTTGTCGAGGAAACTAGAAATAATTTAGCAGAAGCAGAAAAGCAGGCAGAAATTTTACGCGATCGGCTGAATAACTTAAAGTCTAATTAGGCAAATATAGTTGGGTTTAGTTATTAGA
>NZ_JAAHGT010000258.1 GCF_010672385.1 Okeania sp. SIO2F4 | reverse complement strand
ATACCAAGCTTGAGTCCTTGCTGCTAAAGCCTTGTTGTAGACTAGACGCACGCAACCCAAGGTCCTGAGCAACAGATTTTCCTGTTCAGGAGTTGGATAGAATCTAAATTTGTACGCTTTTTCGACCATCTACTGTTTACTTCTCAATATTTACATTTTAGCATATTATATGTGAAACCACAACATTGATTGGTTTTCCAATTGCGTCGCTCCCCCCCCCTTTCAAAGGGCAGGGCTATTTCATTCTTGGTTAAGGCAGAAGGGGAGCAGGGAAGCAGGGAGCAAGGGAGAATTTTCCACCCTTTACCCAGGATTTTCCCCAAATTTATCCAAAAATAATTTTGCTGATTCCATGGGTTTTTCAGAAATTCCCTTGATTTCACCAAGATTATTTGGGGATTTTTCCGATCCTCCACCCCTGAAAATCGCCCGTTTTTCGTAACTTTTCCCCAAATCCCGGATTAGGTGCTCCAACTCCCCAAATATCGATTATTTATTTGACTTTGAAACAGCCCTACCCTTTCAAAGGGGGGTTAGGGGGGATGGAGAGCCCGGGTCTTCAACCAACGTTGAGATAAAAGTTTGAAATTTATAGATAATGTAGGGGAGTTGGCGTTACAAAGTTAGACTTGCCAAAAAAGTGATTTGTTACCTATAGTTATCCCTTTGAAATAGTTGTGATATTCCCAAGAAAGCACTAACTCCTAGTCCTACAGCACCATAAACTGCAGACCGAGAAGACCGAGTAATTTTTGATGTTCTATCTCCAAGCCAATTAGAGGCTGAATTAAACTGTTCAATAGCTTTTTATACTGTTACTCCATAGGCAACTTTCACCTCTTCAGGAGTACAATTATCAATTTTTTCAGCGAGCGCTTGTCGTTGCTCTTCACTAAGATGATCCCAAACCTGTTTTCCAATAACACCAACACCTGCAATAGCAACAACTGCACCACCTGTAGAAATAGCAGAAACAATTGCAGCACCTGCAGTTACTCCACCACCACCTGCAGCTAATGTGCCACCTCCTAACCAAGCTAGTGCAGCATTTGTAGCTGCTGCACCACTTAAAGAACTAATTGCTGTACCTGTGGAAGCTGCTGCTCCTAAACTAGAGGCAACAGTAACTACTGTACCTGCCGAAGTTCCTGCACAAACCATTGCTCCTCCAGCAGCAATAGCGGCAGTTGGTGCTACTTTTTGAATAATAAATTTTTGCCATTCTGGGGAAATTTCTACCCAAATTGCTTGAATAACTGAAGTACTTAATAAGACTGTTCCTAATGGTGGATATATAATTACAACTGTTGTAATTACACCTGAAGTAAATACTTTTAGTCCTACTTGATTAATTGCTTGTTCAACAGTCATTTTATCCTGTCAAACTTGAGTTAAAACAGGAATAACTTCTGAGCCTAATGTAAAGCCCAAAGCTGCAAAAGCATTTCCTCCCATTAACTTTTGAATAACCTTGATTGCAGCACCTCGAATCAAACCACTTTTTAAGCCATTTATAGCTACTTCAAGGAATTTTTCCAGTTCGGCTTTATCAAGTACTTGTTCTCCTCTACAATAAGCTCCAACAGTTTTAATAGACTGGAGCAAGATATTAATAGTAGTGTTAATTGCTGCACCTGTAATGCCAGCTCCTCCTACTTCTCCTACCAGTGCAGCAGCTTTCATTAGATCGGCAGCTAAATAGGGATTTTCAGCAACCCAAACAGCAAAGTCTTTACTAACAGGAAAACTTTCTATTCCATCTACATTAATTATAGTTTTTGTTTCCTCTAAATCAGGATTTTCTGAATTAGTCAGTATATCACTTTTATAATTACCAGAATTAACTTGTTTTTCTACATATTCAGATGTACCTGCTTTAGCTTGAATTTCTGCTATAACTTTTCCTACTTTTTCAACATAAATATCAGGGGCATATTTGGTTCCGTCTGTGGGAATTTGAGAAGCACGACTATCAGAGCCTTGTAGTCCAGCTCTAATATTAAAGCCAATCGTTTGTAAATGTTCAAAAGCAAAACCAAATGCTTGTGGATTTTCAGTAACCTGATGATTATAGTTGTTAATTAGACCTGCACCTGGTTCTAGCATTTTTGCAGTTCCATCTTGAACAGTTTCTGCTGCTGTTGATATGTTTTTAGTTATTTCGGGAATTAGTCCATTGATAATTGAATCAATTTTCTCTTTCATTTTTTAGAAAAATCAATCTCTTTTTACCTTTGATAATAAAACATATAATTCTTTGTTAACAAGAGGGGATTTACTGAATTTTTGTATAGTTAATTTATCTTATTTTAATTGAAAATACTGAGTGATAATTATTATCTAAAATTAATAATCGAAGGAATAAATCAAGTATTTATGTTGAATCAAGTATTTATGTTGAATTTATACAAACAACAAGAGACCCTCTATATCCGCCTGAATTATTACTCCTAATTCCTAATATTATATAGTTAATTTGAAGTCTGGAGCGATTATACTTATATTGTAATATACCCTAATATTAGCTTCAGTATCTATAAGTAGGGCGCAAAACCCACGCCCCACATTTATTACTATGCTAGATTTTTGCGTTTATCAGAATTTGGAGAATTATTCTTTAGGTTTAGTCAACACATCCCAAGCTGCTTGACCTGCTTTAACTAAGCGATCGCCAAAATCCTGGACTTCTTTCACTGTTGTCTCCCAGTTAGTTTCGATATCTTTCTCTATCTTTTTACCAGTTTCTTCTATTTTCTGGGGATCGATAAGTCTAATCCTTTCGATAGTTTCCCTTGCTTGTTTGACTGCTTGAATATAACTATCACGGGTAAACTCTCCAGCAGCTTCCATTTCTGACTGAGCCAATCTTTTGATTGCTTCCATCAATTCTTGGGTTTCTTGCTTAGGGTCGATGCCACCAGAAGTGGAAGTAATTTCACTTGATTCATTTTCTACTTCTACAATTGCTCTTTCTTTTGGTACATTTTGTTCAGTCATAATTTTTTCTCCTAATTTTACTAATTAACCGATTACACTTTACATTATATAGCTATAAGCGTTCAGTTCTCAGATTTAGTCACAGTAAGAATTTAACTTCTGACTTCTGACTTCTGACTTCTGACTTCTAACTTATCCCAATAATTTCTGCTCTAATTGTAGCAGCTTTTCAATCCGCGCTTCTGTCGATGGGTGGGTAGAAAATAAATTCGCCATCATTCTACCGGAAAATCCATTAATAATTAATAATGGTGCAAAAGCAGGATTAGCATTTAATGGGATTTGTCTGGCATTCTGCTCTAACCTTTGCAAAGCTTGAGCTAAAGCGCGGGGGTTGCCAGTTAAGTTACCAGCTCCCGCATCAGCAGCAAATTCGCGAGTTCGAGAAATTGCCATTTGGACGATACTTGCAGCTATCGGAGCTAACATGATGGTTAATAACATCACTACTGGGTTAGCTCGGTTTTCGTTTCTTGAACCCCCACCAAACCACATCGAATAACTAGCTATTTGAGTTAGCCAAGATATTCCACCTGCTATTGTAGCAGCTACTGCTTGAGTAAAAGTATCGCGATTTTTGATATGACTAAGTTCGTGGGCAATAACTCCTTCTAGTTCATCTTCTGGTAAAATTCTCATAATACCTTCGGTGACTGCCACTGCTGCATGATGAGGGTCGCGACCTGTAGCAAAAGCATTAGCAGAAGCAGTGGGAATAATATAAACATCTGGCATAGGTAGACCTGCGCGATCGCAAAGTTTTTCTACCATTTCATATAATGCAGGTGCTTCTGCTTGACTTACTGGTTGAGCTTTATAAGCTGCCAGAGCAATTTTATCTGAGAAAAACCAGGAACCTAGGTTCATTATAGCAGCTAAAAGTAGACCAACTGTAGCACCAGTTATCCCACCTATTAACGAATAACTAACTGTAACTAATAGGGCGCTAAGTATACCTAACAAAGCTACAGTTTTTACTAAGTTCATAAAGGTTGCCTCCTTTCAAGGCTAATGGTTGCTATTTATATTATCTGGTGGTTCTTGCTTTTTCATAATTTCTATTTCATTGTAACTATGATTATTCATCTACTTATGGTCGGAAAACTTGACAAAAAGTTCGGTTTTCCTTTTCTCCAAGCATTCAGCCATGAGCTATCAGCCTTTAGCTTTGTTATACCATGCATGAAAAAAGAATGAGCGGGAATAATTTAGTCAACTAAAATAGTTTAAGTTAGATGCTGATTTGTTTTAATAAATTCTTTCATGGCAAAACATGATAATAAGAGAGCTATTTCTACTGACTACTGTACGGGCGATTCGCGTAATTAGGAGCATTCCGTAGGAAATCTTCCCTAGGACTCTTGACTACTAGAAACAGTTCAAATATTTGTAGTAAAAATTTATCGCACTTGGTATTATTCCATTTCAAAATGATAACTGGTATGGCTGCCATTTGGATATAAAAAAGTACAGACTACTGTTACTTCGGGATTATAATTGTTCATCAATTTTTCTAAACCCATTTGTTGCCAATCAGTAATTATTGATGGGATTTGACTGATAGGTTTAAACTTCACTTGCCAGTCTGCTAAAACTGTACTATTTTCCTCTAATTGTCTAAAAATTATTACCGTACCTTTTTCCGCAATTTGTTTATATCCTTCAGAGGCAATAGCTGCTATTTTTTCTGCATTGGCTTCGATTACTGCTAATTGTTCTGCTTTTGATTCTAGAGATTTTTCCATTATATTTATCCTCAAGAGGGAATAGGGAGTAGGCAGTAGGGAGTAGGGAGAAATAATTGATTTGATTTTTTATTATTGGATATTTTTATTAATTAGACTACATTAATCTGGAATCTGTTGTATCATAATTATCAGTATGCTAACTTAATTAGATGTGATTATGTCATTGCAACTGGAACGGAGTGGAAGGAAGCAATCTCCAGTAGATGAACCACATTAAAAAAATGATAACCCGCTCTGGGACGTTGCATGCAACGTCCCTACTTTGTGGTCTACTAATCATAAGAGGTACTGAATAACTGACAACTGAAATGACCGTTGCTTTAAAATTAACTTTCTTTATAAATAATATTCAATAATAATTCTTGAGCTACGGCTTTAACTACATTAATACTTACAGAATTTCCCAATTGATAGTAAGCTTTATTATCGTCAGGATGCAAAATAAAATTATCTGGAAAACCTTGTAATCTAGCAGCTTCCCTCGGAGTAATTTTTCTGACTCTATTTTGATGATAAATTCCCAATCTATTAGCATCACTTGCCACCAAAGTTACAGAAATTTTATCTGGGTCTAAAAATTTGTAGACTTCAAAAGAAAAATTACCTGCCACTGGTTTATATTTTGACTCCACTATTTGCAGATAATTTTTAATCACTAAAGAATTGAGCAAAATATCTAACTGAGGATGAGTGAAAAAACTAGCTATTTGCTCTTGACTCAATAATTTACCATCTTGATGTTTACCAAATTGACTATTTCTCCGTTTCAAAATCAAACGGTTCATTAATTCTATTTCATCAGGACTACATTTTCCTCTTAATCCCAACTCCCAAGAATGAATCGAATTTCCACCCCGATAATCAATTAATCTCATTCCATGTAACTTATTTAAGTCTCCATTTAATCTTTGTTTTAACGCTGTGACAAATTTTTCCGAACAATTATATTTTTCATCTGGATTATCTTCCAAAATATCTGCCACAGTTACAGATTTTTGCAGAGGATAAAATAAAGATAATTGTTGCGGTTGATAAGAATGAGAATCTTTCGGACCAAGGTCAGAAATTAAATTAAATTTTGGTGTTTTGTCTAAAACTCCAACAATATAAACCCGGAGACGATTTTGGGGTAAATCAAAATTCGCGCTATTCAGTAAAAATATGTCAAAACTATACCCTCTACTTTTAATTTGATGTTTAATAGTTTCGATAGTTCTACCTTTATCATTAGTCAGCAAGCCACGAACATTTTCAAATATAAAAGCTTGGGGTTTGTATGTATCTATTAATCTAGTAATATCAAAAAAAAGTGTACCTCTGGTATCGCCAAATCCAGCTTTTTTACCAGCAGAAGAAAAAGATTGACAAGGAAATCCAGCTAATAAGATTTCGTGTGCTGGTAACTTTTCAATTTTGCTAATATCTCCTAAAGGAAATTCAGCAAAGTTTTTCTCATAAACTAAACCAGCATCGGGATTTATTTCACTACTTAATACACATTCAGTTTCAATGTTTAAATATTCGGCAGTTTGTGCAAAACCTAATCTCATTCCACCAATACCAGCAAATAAATCAATAAAACGAATTTTAGTCATTTTATAATTGTTATAAATATAAATAGTATGTAAATTGTCTAGTTTTTTCAATCATTATTGTTTTCTAAGTAATCTCTCAAAAAATTACAAAGAATTGACAACTCATTTTTAGAAAATGCCACAGTACAGTGGCTATGCAAACAAATTGTTTGTAAGGCTGACTGTCTTTCAAAGTTTCCTGCTCCATCTATAACATAAGCAATTTTGTGACCTGCTGCTTCAACTTGTTCGTAACGAGCTTTTGCTTGTCCTCCTTTAGGTTCAATAACACTATTAGTAGTTACTTGAAAACTGACTTCTATAGCTACATATTTCTGATTTTTTGTGACTATAATATCAAATGAAGTTAAGCGTCCTGTAGTTTGGTCAGTATGAGTTACATTAGGTAATGTAGCATCAGATTTGACTTCAATTCCAATAATTCCAATTTCATCTTTTATGTACTGAGCAACAAATTTTTGGGCTAGATGACCTAAAGCATTAGATTTTGCACCTCCTGTAATACGACTAACCCAAATATATCGCTGCTTAATAAAACTATCTAATTCACTAGGTTTACCCAAATAATCACCAATTTCACATCTTGCTAATATTGAAGCAATTTCTTGATTAGCATTGCTGTAAGAACTTCCAAATAAAAGAAGCGCAATGGCATCTTTTTGTCTTTCATCTAAAGAATGTTTTACAAAAAGGTCTTTTCCATTAATTTTAAGAGTTTGATTACTTAAAGTTTTTGTAGGTAAGGCTTGAAACTTATAAATGTGCTGAGTATTTTTCCAATAAAATTTCATTTCTTTATTAGGAAACAAATTTGTAAGCATTCAGCCGTCAGCTAGCCTCTTGCCTCCTCCGGAGGAGCTGCGCTTTTTCGTAAATGCTCCGCAAACATGTCGCGTAGCGAAACAGAGGAGCTAACGCTTTTCATGTCGCGTTTGCTTTAGCATGACCTAGGAAAGCGAAACAGCTATCAGCTAAGGTATTTAGTATTTAGACTATATATTCAATTTTTCTCAAAGGCAATATAGAGAATATAAAATCTAGATACACAACAGCTTATAATTTATTTGCCTAATTTATTTGCCTAATTTATTTGCCTAATTTATTCAAAAAGCGCTCGAGCTGAGTGCGAGCTAGCTGAATGCTTACACAAATTTTTAAATTCTCTACTGATACGTTTGAGCATTTATCCTCCAAAGTCAGCCATAATAACCAAATGCTTAACAAATAAGTTGCCTGATAAAGCTGAAGAGTTTACTATTGTAAATAAATCCTCTAATTCTAATACATCAATGCTTAAGATTTTAATAAATTGCTATTGTGTTTTTAACAATAATGGCATTATACTTAACTCTGTCTCCATTTCAGCTAATTCTGTAGGCCAAAATTTTGATGCTGCTTTTTCTAATTCTAGAAACATTTTTCTAGAATCTTGTTTGGGGTTGCTCATTATATATTTTTTTATTGATTATAAAAGTTTTGTCAAAGAACTTCAATAATTATACAAAAGGATCGATAAAATATTATCAAAGACTAAATATTTGCACCGCTCAAGTAATAATGTGGTGAAAAAAACAGTAGAAAATATTATCTATAACGCCTTATAATACTGACATTTTCTACTCTTGATAAATATAAGTGGGGTGAGCATCCTACCCACCCCAAAATATCAGAAAAGAGCAAGATGCTCATGCAACAAAACTATTAAAATTAACTTCAGTATTTCAATATCTAGACAACAAAATCTTCACCTCCTCCTCTATTTCCATATCCTTCATCGCTTCCCACTCAGCACGACGAACACCAATAAATGCTTGAGCTAATTCAGACCCCAAAGCATTTTGCAGAACATCATCATTAAGTAAGTGAGCGATCGCTTCTCCCAAGGAACTAGGCAAAGCATCTATTCCCCGCGTCTCTCTTTCTGCGGGAGTAAAATTTCCTGGGTCAATTGCCACAGGTTCCCCAACATCAAGACCCCGGTTAATCCCATCCAAACCAGCTACTATCACACTTCCCAGAGCTAAATAAGGATTAGCAGAAGCATCAACAGTTTTTAACTCAAAATGAGTGGGAGACGGTGGGGCAAAATTACTTGGCACCCTAACAGCAGCTTCCCGGTTATCTAAACCCCAAGCACGAAAGGCACCACTCCAGAAATGAGGGCGAATGCGACGATAAGAATTAACGCTTGGAGTTGTCAGCGCCATTAAAGCAGGTAAATGCTCAAGAATTCCAGCAATGAAACTACGAGCAGTTTTGGAGACTCCCTCTATTCCATCTGAGTCAGGAACAATATTTTGCTCTCCCTCCCACAAACTCAGATGTAAGTGGCAACCATTACCTGCTTGGTCAGCAAAAATTTTCGGCATGAACGATGCAGTGAGTCCATGTTTGAGAGCTACTCCCCGCACTGTTTCCCGAAAAATTATTTGTCTGTCAGCAGCTTGTAAAGCGTCGCTATAACGGATGGATATTTCCTGTTGACCAGGACCTGACTCTGGATAATACCTTTCCACTTGAATTTCTTGAGCAGTTAGAGCATCCGCAATATCGTCAATTACGGCGCAGTTAATATTCATCCCCAAGGTAGAAGCAAAAACTGTATCATCTGTGGGAGTGATACTATCAGAGGTAGATTTGAGTAAGTAGAATTCGTTTTCAAAGGCAGCCTTTATTTGTAAACCTGCTTTTTCCGCAGTGGCGATCGCTCGTTTGAGAAATGTACGGGGACACAAAGACCAGGGAGAGCCATCTTTGAAGATATCCCCAAGTAAGCTGGCGTGAGTAGGAGTGTAGGGTAATGTATGGAGGGTAGACCAGTCGGGAACTAACCAAGCTTCTCCCACAGGAGTGAGACCTGTTTCAGAAATTACGGCATCGTACATGACTGGAAGTGCTTGTTGGGCAACTGTAATGCTGACTCCTGTATGGAAGTGTTCTGGTAATACGTCAATATGGAATGCTTTGGAGCGGATGATATTGGCGTTGTCACAGAAGAGAACGCGGACGAATTTTGTACCGTTTTTTTTGAGACGTTTAAAAATGTCTTTTGGTTGATTTTGTTTTTTGCTGTTCATGTTTTCAAGTTAAGTTATTCCAGCTTAGAATTTTTATTGACTATTATCTCACACAAACTATAGCAATTCCCATACTGTTCAATAATTAATAATTAACAATTAATAATTAACAATTACCTCTTCTTAAAACATTGAGGATTGGTTAAAAGGAATTTTTTTCTTCTCTCTTGGGAGATTGGATATGGCGAACTTCGGAGCGGCTCTGCATTCTTAGGGAGACCTCGCCATCCCATCCTACTCCAAGCTCCGCTTTTAGGGAATAGGTATGGAGGGAACAGGTATGGAGGGAACAGGTATGGAGGGAATAGGGAATAGAATAGAATAGAAATAAATATAGGTGTATCTTATTAGCCTGAGAAACGCTATATACTATAGCTTAATGCTTAAAGCTATCAGCTTAAGTTAAAATATTGGCTCTCCAAGATTTCAATTTTATCAATATCCTACCACTTTTTTGTAATGTTATATAACTAATTTAGCCAACTGCCTAGAACAAATTAGCCATGATACAATTAATCTTTATTGTTCTTTTTAATTATTAAATTTATGGTTATGGATGAGGGAGTAATTAAATATCATTGTCATTGGATTCAAGGAGAATCTCTAGCGATCGCTCGTCTGACTGATTTAATGAAAAAACGTGACTTAATGCGTTCCTTGGGATTAATTTGCGTTTACGAAAATGGCATTGGTTTTGGTAATGTTAGTCAGAGAATAAATAATTCCAATCAGTTTATTATTTCTGGGACTCAAACTGCTCATTTCCCAACTTTAAAACCAGAACATTACACAGTAGTTACTGATTTTAATATTGAGGAAAATTGTATAACTTGTTGCGGACCTGTAAAAGCTTCTTCTGAATCTTTAACTCATGCTGCTATCTATTATTATCGACCAGAAATTATGGGTATTATTCATATTCATAATTATCAGCTTTGGCAAGAACTTATGTTTAAAGTTCCTACTTCTAATCCAGATGTTCCTTATGGTACTCCACAAATGGCAAAAGAAATGTTTCGTTTATTTGATGAAGAGAATTTAGGAGTAGAAAAAATATTAGTAATGGCAGGTCACGAGGATGGAATTATTTGTTTTGGTAAAGATTTAGATGAAGCTGCTAATATTTTGTTGAATTTTGTAGATATTGATAATTTTTAAATTATCAGGACTTACGCATAACCGCTATATATAGTAGGAGTTAACGGCCGTTAACCCCTATAGGTGGTATATGGTTCCATACTTTGCGTAAGTCCTGTTATAAGAGAATGGGTTTCTAGAGGTATTTACAGTTAAGAGAATATTGAGCTGTACCTTATTTCATCTCCGGTTGAATAGTTATAATTAAAGCTCGTAGTATTGCTCTAGCTCGAAGATAGATAGGGCTAGAGCAATACTACAAACAAAAACTTTTTTATTACTTATTATATGGACATCATAATTAAGTATTTAATTGTAAAAATTTTCTAAAGTTTTATTAGATGGTTGACACAATGAATCAATATCTTAGAGTAAGTTAAAGCAAAAAATTACAGGAGTGCAATATGAGTAGTGGAAAAGTCTCCAGACAACGAAATATGCTGAATATAAG
>NZ_JAAHGT010000257.1 GCF_010672385.1 Okeania sp. SIO2F4 | reverse complement strand
TACCACCTTCACTGAATCTTTATGCTAGGATAGCTATGATTACTACAGACTATCTCATCATACCTTCTGACTTGAAAGCTTTTGCAAATGAGGGATTACCAAATGTTAAAAATTTCGTTGAAGAGATTAATGAATTTAGAGAACAAATGGGTGTTTCAGAAATTAATATACTAGGTGTTTTACCTTCCAAAATTCCTACTAACAGTAGATATATTCAATATACTTTACCTCGTAGAAAAGCAATTATTCAAGAACGTTATAATTTGCCACTCATGGATAGCTGTATTTTTCAAAGAGAAGATTTAGCTAAGTGTCTAGATAGAACTATTTTAATAGATGATATAGAAGTTCCTAATCCTGTATCAATTTTTGACTACAAATCAGACGAACCTTCAGTAGAAGAATTTGAAAATTTAGCAACAGAAATTATTTCAAAAGTATGAGCAATAAAATCAATTTATCTACTTCCTTAGTAGACCTTGATAACATCACAGCCAAGGTTGATATCTCTGAGTTTTCAGGAGATGAAATTGAGAAGATGGCTAACTTAATTCTGACAACAGGAGGTGTGGTTAGACCTATTATTTTGAAAAGAACAGGTATTGAGAGTTGCGAAATAGTCACTGGTAATTTTGAGTATCATGCAACTGTTAAAGCATCAGAAATAGACCCAGAACATTCAGGTATGATTAGAGGGTTTATCATCACAGAAGAACAGGAAGAAAATATCATAAAACAACAGGAAATTTTGAGAGATTTAGATACTCCACTACCTGAATCTCCAGAAGTTCCTATTGATGTTCAAGATAGTCAAGTTGACTTAACGAAAATGTTTAATAATTTGACATTAAATTTGACAAAAGAACTAAATAGTCAACTCGATCAAAAATTGCAACCAATGACAACAAAGTTAAACCAACTAAATCCATCATCTCCTACTAATTCTCAACCTCAAATAAATAATATCGCAGAGGAAAAACTACAGAATATCGAAAGTAAAATTGACCAATTATTACCCAAAAAACTACCAGAAATTGAGGAAATTCTGAATGAGCAATTAAAAACTATACGTCAAAAAATTACTAACCTATCTAAGCAAGAAGCTTTATCTCTATTAGCACAAACTCAAACAGGTTTAAGTAGACAAATAAAAGCTATTGATCGTGAATCTAATCAACTACAAAGAGTCAATTTGTTAACAGTAAAAACAAAAGAAGAAATTCAACAAGCTTTTACAAGAGAAAAAGTCACAACTAAAATGATAAATGCTACATGGGAAGCAATTAAACTTTGGAAGCAGTCTGGAGAAAGCTTAACTTGGGAAAACCTTAAGCAACAAACTAAGAAGGGAATTGGTTTTGGCAAAACAACTTACGAAAAGCTAAGAAAAATAGCAGAGATACCAGAATAGGAAGTAGCGATCGCATCCCCACCCCAAAAATGTTAAATATCCGTAGGTTGGGTTGAGGTAACGAAACCCAACTTCTACCAAATATGTGAAATAATTTCCTGATACTGTATCGTCAAAGTGTTGAACTAGATATCTCCGGAAAAGAGGGAGTAGGGAGTAGGAAGTAGGGAGTAATGGGAAAGAATTAATGATTTATGCGGGATAATTGATTTGATTTTTGATTACCGGAGATGTCTACTGATAAAATCTTACTTTTGACTTTTGAATACATGAGTGTTAACTTCCGTGAAACGGTATAAGTTGGGTTTCACTTCGTTCTACCCAACCTACTTTTTATCATCTCTACTCATACCATTTCTCTGTAACAATGCGCCTAATAATTCTTACCCAAACCTGAATTTTACTGATAGTTTTATATCTTTTATTAAGCGCAACATTAGGTCGAAATGGTATCAGTCCTATAGCTAAGAAAGAATTGGTTAGGACATAGAATGGTGATGAATCTTAGACTAGGAAATGTTTTTCACTCCTGTTCCCTGTTCCCTGTTCCCTATTCCCTGTTCCCTGCTATATCAAAAAAACTCTGACACTTTTCCCTCTGAGGACAAATATCACACAAATACTCTTTCTCCGTCTGTGGAGGTGGGTTAGGTTGAAACTCCTCCCATCTCAACCACTCCCGCATCTCCTCTAACTTACCCGGAACTAAACCCTCCACCACATTCTCCAACTTTTCCCATGAGTAATGATACTCTCCCAACTCAGGCAAAACCCAATAAACAACAGCATCAACAGGCACCTTTTTCTTTTGCTTCAGTAAAAAACTATAGAGAGCAACCTCTATTAACTGAGACGATACTTCCACCGTTTCATAAGTTTGATAATGAACCACACACAAGCGACGAGACTCAAAATCAAAAATTAAATTATTAACTTTTCCCGTTAACTTTTGAGTCTTAGCATCTAATATTTTAAAAGTATAATCTACAGGTATTTCACCCGTAATTAATGTGCGACGAACTACAACACTTTCATGGCAGTAACGCCGATTTTTAACAATGATTTCAGATATATTAAAAATCAGTTGAGTTAATACCTGCCAAACTTGATACAATGCCGTTGCTAAAGTAGCATCTTTTGTAATTATTGTTTGTAAATAAGGAAAGAAAATCAACTCATAAAATAATTGTTGTATTTGATTAGCGATCGCCTCTACCACCAACTCCTCAAATTGCCCTGTAAACAAAACTTGAATTCTAGATTCTTGCCGAATAATATTCATCAACTGATTAGCTAAATCAACAAAAGCATTATCAATTTCCTGGATATAATCCTTTGGCAAAAACAGACGATCGCCTCCAAAACGCTGTTTCAAATAAAACAAACGAGGACAATTAAAAGCAACTTTAACATCATTAATACTAAATGGCGGAGATTGTAATTGAGGTTTATTACTTATTGGCATTGACAGACTATTTTGATTTTTCTGTTTTTTCAAGCAATTAACGTAACTATAGCTTTAAGCATTCAGCTCAAGTCAAAACTATTGGTTGTAAAGGATTTAAGTTTTTAATGTCCTAACACTTAGCAATTCTTATGAATTATCAGTTTGAGCGACTCTAGATTAATTCTAATTAATCATTTAATCATCAATTAAACATTCCTTATTAAAGAAGCGGTCAGGACTCAGTAGGATCATTTTTTTTGACGTTTACAAGGAGATTTTAACCCAAGCGAAAAAAAACTGTTAACATAGTTACGATCCAGGAGACTAGCTATTTGCGGAGCATTCCGTCAGGAAATGCTAAAAGCTGATAGCTAGTTAACCAGGAACAAAACAAACTAATTGTTCATCTAATTTTGATGTAGGAGCGATAATTTTTATTTTCTGTTCTCCCTCAAGCTCTTGAATTATTATATCAATTTTTGATTGTTCTAATTTGACAAATTGATGCAGTGTATTTTCAATTATGCTGTTCCGTTCCATAAAACTTTTTTTTCTAATTAAATTTAAGACAAAATCCTTAATTTCATCTAAATATGGCTCATTTTGCTGTTCTTGAGTATCTACAGGAACAACTACAGACAAATCTTGTAATAAGCTACAGTTATTTAAAATTTGTGAATCACAAATTATCTCTTCTAACTCTTTTAGACCAATAATCTCACCTTCAATCATTAATTCATTAGCGAGGGCTGCATTCACCAAACTATGATATGCAGCCAAAAAATACACCGATTCCAAATTAGGTTTAATATGAATATTTTTTAACCTACCTTTAAAAATTTTTCTATATATTCTATTGCTAAGATTTTTAGCATTTCCAACCTCAGCAGCTCTCAGTAAATATAAAGTTTGACACAATTTTTTATCCACTACTTTCTGACAAGCATTCATAGTATTGTAAAAGCTATTCATATTTGGAGCTTCCGTCCAAACCAAACCAATAATTTGTTCTCGATCTTGTTGTTTATAACTCAAAGAATAGCTAGCGTACTTCCCACTTAATAATTTAGTTTTTACTTCCTGACATTGTAAAGCATTTAATACCTCTTGTAACATCCGAATCAATTCTGGTGCTGCCAAATCAGTAATCTTGGTAATTTTTTTCTGAGTCTTGTTGTACTTATCTTGCCAAATCAACTTAAAAGTTGCCAATTGTGTCTCTGGTATTAAATCTTGACTATTCTGTGTCTGATTCAATAATTTTATTTTGTACTGCTCATATTCCTTACGTCCCAACTCTAATATATTCCGAGGTAGAGTTTTTCCCCTGGGAAACTTCTGTTCTAATATTTCTTTTGATAAAGGAAATATAGCTGATTTAGGCTTTGGTTTTGCCAGGGAATGCAAAGGACTTAAACGAGCAGATAATATAGCTTCACCCTGTTCTAAAGTAATTGGTTTTAAATGGAAATATCCCGCATTGACTCTAGCTTTATCTGCTGGTTGAATCAATGCAGCATTTTGTTTCCAGGTACTCGTAATAATACTAATAATTATCAGAAAATTTTGTGGATAGCGAGTATGAATACTAGAATTAACATTAAATAATGCTTGTAAATCTAAGGTTCCATTTAACAAGCGAGGAATATTATCAAGATTATCAAAACATAAAACAATAGGTTGAGATGCAGCCGAAATAACCCCCAAGTTAGTAATAATTTTTTGGGCAGAATCTTCAGAATCTATACTACTTTTAATGCCCAAAGATTTTAGATCGCCTTCATCCAAATCATCCCCCCGTAACCACTCACAGGCAACAGCGCTATACTTGGGATCTAGTAGATGATAAAGGACACTGAAAAAATCATTAGGATTATAAATCCCAGAAGAGTAAATTGCCTTGAGATTTCTAATGAATACTCTTCTTTCACCAATAATTTTTTGGAGCAAACTACTATTTTGGAAAGCTAATAGACCTTTAAGCCATAGTAACAACTGAGAATCTGTTTTACCCTCCGGAGTTTTCATCAGACAGTCAACAGTTTGGCGCAAAATATGTCGCCAAATATAATCGCTATCAGGCCAAGGATCGATATAGACAAAAAAAGCTTTAGTGTTGAATAATTTTTTAATTCTCCCTAAAAGGTAACTTTTACCAGAACCAGAGTCACCCGTAAGTATCAAAGTACGGGGATGATGTTCCTGAGCAACCTGCTCCAGTACCGTTTCTATATCAGTGATAATATTTTGATGGATAGAATCAACATTCAGGCTAGGATGTTGTTGCTCTTGCCAAAAATTAATGGTATAAAGAGTTACGGGATCGAAAGGATTAAGTTCTCTTTGAATAATCTGATCTATAGATGCCATAGTATAAATTATTAATATTTTTAAGAATGGTTAGAGAATTACGGTAACAGATATAGCGCTATGCGCAAGGCGCGAAGTCAGAAGTTAGAAGTCAAAATTAATCCCTGAGAGACTTTGAGCATTTATAAATCCCCGCTTTTTGTAGTTAAGGAAGACCATAATTTTGTCATACAGGAAAATTAAATGAAAATTAAATAAAGAGCAAGGGTTTTCTCTATTCCCTACTCCCTACTTCCTATTCCCTAATTTAAGGATTTTCCCTATTCCCTATTCCCTATTCCCTACTCCCTAATTATGAAAAACAAACGTCCGCCAATATCTTGAGCGATACCTGCTTCAATTTGTTCTGGTGTGTAGGATCTTACCTCCTGTAGGGAACTTAATTCTATCTGGTCACTTCTTTCTAGACGATATAGTGCTCGATCTAGTTCTGTTCGAGATAAAGGAGGTTGTAGCTTTTCTCGTAGATGAAAAATCGGTAAGTAGTTATCTGTACCTAGCTTGTGGTCTAAATCTCGAATCACAGCTAAAATCTCAGAGTCAGTGGGTTTGTTATCCGACACCCTCGAAGATATCTTTTTTTCCTGCTTAGGGTAGTCAGGATAAATGTTTGTACGCATTAACTCGAGGTAATCACTTAACATTTTCAACGAAATTTCTTTTGCCGTACTCTGGGATGAATATTCTTGGCACAAAAATTGTTTTCCTTTTTCTGTTAGCCATACTTCTTTGATTTTTTGAGCAATAACTTCAATCAAACCTTGGTCTACCAAATCTGTAATCACAGCTTGTCTATAGATAGCAGCTATACCAGTCTCCGCCGGAGCAATAGCACCCCTAGCAGTTGCCTTGAGCAATTTCAATTCTTCGGAGGTCAGTGAACTGGCAGCTTTTTTACTATCTAGGAGTAATTTTCCCTGGGGTGCTATATTAATTTTTGTAACCTCCCTTGTGAATTTTACAAACCCTCGATCGCAAAGTCGGTAACAGATTTCATCCCGTTCAGAAACCTTCATTTCTGGCTCTGGCTGGATTTTACTAATAGACACTTGATAGTTTTTGTAGCCTAATAATTTTAAAAGAAACTTAAGATATTTAATATTCATGTGATCGTCCGTTCCCTACTTGCAAAAATCAGCCAATTAATATTATTATTAATCAAATAGATAAACCTTGACTATTTTGTGTAAAAAAGTTACAAAATAACTTCAGGCAATTTAATTTAAAGGAGTTATGCGATCGCATCCTGACATGGCCAGAAAAAAATCTGCCATCAACCCACTCAGATCAAAACTATTGAGTCTGAATTCTATTCCTAAAGCTTTCTTCCAGGCAATGCCTAATCAAGTTGTAGGATTAGAGCATTAAACCCTGATTTGAATGCAAGTATAAATTTAAGGGATGGGGTAGGCTTGTTGACCATTGATGGCTGTGGAATTGCTGCTGCCGACTAGGGGAGTCGTCGGATTGGCGACGTATCCGGTAGAAGCAGGAAGTATACATTGAAATGTCATAACCAATGACCTTTTATGTCAGTTTGATCGAGCAGCAATAACTTCAACAGAAGCTAGTAAGTGTTTACCTAATTCATAGCAAACAGTCAATTGCTACTAAGATTATAATTTGGTAAGTCTATGATCGTAAAAAATCTGTAAGTGTGAAACTAGCCAGTTTTAAAGGCTGGATAGAAATGACAAGGGCGGGTTTTAACCCGTAGTCAAATGTGTTATAATCAAGGCATAAAGACAAAGTTACCTGTGAATCATGGTGAGAGCATCTTTATCTAATGGAGTTTTCAGTTAACTACCATTTAACTGAAAAGGTGGCTCGGTGTATAATTACCCTCTGTTTCCAAGCAACCGTTAGACAGCAGGTTGTAACTCAGAACAAGTGAATCAAAAAAAAGTATACTTACAAGTAGCCTCAATGGTCTTTTGACTTGAGAGAATAGTGGCAATTGACAACGCCTAGTGAGCTGAGTAGTTTATACGTAGTAATGGCAATTTGGCCGTTTTGCCCGACGGCAGACTTCGTAAACGAGTAATTTGGAAATCGTGGTGTTAAACCGATTTACAGATCCTCTGAAGACTTTACGGGTTAAAACCGTGTGAAGTCTCAAAGCTAACAATAGTAAGTATGCTAAAGTAGACTTATAGAAATACAATCTGGGTAAGAGAAAAAATTAGACTAAAGCATGGTAAAAACCAACAACTTCAAATGTAACGCTGGCGAGCGTACAGATGTATAAGCTTCTAGCCTAAGAATTAATCATAATTTCCCAGATTATGTGACCATAAATCTTTTAGGCAGCACTAGGCAGTTTACTAACTCTCACCCCGTGAGCCTATTTTGTCAAACTGGGATGAAATTAGAATGTTTCCAATACTTGGAATACCCAAAAATATTGAATTTCTCCAAAGTGATAAAAAGGACTAACAAAGTAGCTGTAATTGGGTTCCTACTGCCTATTAAGAGTTCTGAACAATACCTTTATTTGATTTTAGGAACCAAGGAAAGTTGTAAGCGAATGGTTTCATCAAAGCCAAAAGATCGATAAGAAGAGTTACCAGCACAACCAGTAAGTTTGGAGTTAATTCCCATATCCAAAATTACTGTGCCAGAGTCTCAGGAGGGAGATATTTCTCCTGAAAGACATGAAGCTCTATTTAAGAGCCTTGCAGATCGAGGTAGTAACTTGATTCCACTACTTGTCAGATTAAAGGAGAACTAGGACTCTCAACAGCAGTACGAAATTTTTCGTGGTGCTGATTGGTTTCAAGTTGCAAAATAAATTGAAATCAAGGAACTATGGGCCTGGATTTATGAGATGACGGATGAACAAGTAGAAATAGCTAGAGCAGAGATGAAACAGTTAACTCAACCACCTATTCCTGAAACACTAAGCTTCGATCATCTACTGCAACAACTTAAGGTATCATTTGATCAAAAGGTAGATTCTCTCAGCCAAAAAAATCGATCAATAAAAATGAGGAGGTTCTAAAAAAACAAGTAAAATCTTTGCAAGAGGAAAGCATTGACATCGATCAAATTGAGCAGCTCAAAAATTTGATTACAAGCCTAGAAAATTCAGTTAACAATAAGGTAGAAACATTGGTAAGAAAAATCGCAAATTCAACAACTAACAAGACAACATCTAGTTTTTTATCAGGAGTGAATGTGGGACTACTATTAGAACAGCTTGACGATCTCGATAAACAAATAGAGAAAAAACTGGCAGGAATGGTCAAAACAATGCAAGATATTGAAGATGACCTCAAAACTCAAGTATCAGCAGTTCGACGTCAATTACAGGCTCTTTCAGAACTTGATTCTCCAACTGAAGTAGAAGCTAAAACTAATACACCAAGCAAGACAACAACTAAGAGCAAGCCAAGTTCTACAACGTCTAGGTCTAAGGCAACGACCACAAAAACAACTACGACTAGAAAGACTAAAGCTAACTCAGCACCTCAAGTAGAATCAGAGGTTCCCATTGATGACTACGATACCAAATCACTCAGACAACTTAAGAAAATTGCTCAAGAGCGGAAATTGCGTGGTTATGCGCGGATGAAACGTCCTGAAATTCTCAAGGCACTTCGAGAAGCTGATGCTGCTAGTTAGGGTTAAGTGCTGTTTGCAGAAGCGTTGCAAAGCAAAGTCAAATGATTGGACAAACCTAGACAAGTATTAACAAAAACCGATCGTTGGCTAAATTTGTTTAAAGCTCAAACCAAGCTAACAGAAAAAAATAGTAGGTAAAGTTCCCAGCAATTTTAAGCCTGGGTCAAGTATATAGGAAATTAGTCTCCCAAACTCAAATATCATTTTGGGTAAATTTGGATAAGTTCAATAGAACGGTAATTACCTATCTAATAAGTCAAGAGTTACTTACTCATCACAAATCGGGTAATTAACTTTTGACTTTGAACTGTAGAAAGTTCGAGTATAAATATACTTGATCTAGACCAGGTTTTAAGACCGTTTTGCCAAGCTTAACATCTTGGCGATCGCAGACGTAAAAATTTTTTAAGGTCTGGTCAAAGTTTTGGTTGGCAACAAAAATTGACAGCAGAACAAAATAATTTTTTGATACTCTTATTGCTCTTAACTATCTGGATTATAATTTTTTTGTGTTAAGGAATGATAATTTTATGATCTCCAAATGTCTGAATAATTAGCGATCAAATAATCTATTTTATTGCTTGAATAGCAAATATTGCTATGATCTCTACTCTGGTTTTAGTTAATAAAAATTGGCCTGTATTATTGCCAAGCCAATGTCAAGTAATCATTATTTTTTAGGTCGATTTATATTGATAGAGTAAAGTGGCGATCGCTCAAAATTTATACTTACTTATTGTCAACTCAAGTAGCTGGGTTTCTAACTTTATCGGCATAGTCTTGAGGACGAATTTTCCTAAAGCTTTGCAAAGCTAACTGTCGTAAATTTAGGGGTAGATAAGATAGTATTAAGCCAAATCTGGTCTTTAATGAAGTTCCTAATATTTGGCTTGACTCTTGCAATAATTCTCTACCTTTGTTACTATCACCTTTCTCAATTAATCTAATCCCTAATATTTGTTTTGTATTTGCTAATTTAACTGAACGTAATTTTTCCAATTCTCGATCCTCAAACTGATAGGTATTCATACAAAAAATCTTAGCTGACAAAAAATGAATATCTTGTTTTAAGCTAGTTTGACGATTATGAAAACGATATTCCATGAGATATTCTGGAATAAAATATCCTATCTTACCTGCTACAGCTAACCTAACTAGCAAATCAAAATCTTCACACCCATCTGCTTCTGGACGCATATAATCAACTTCTTGTAAACAGGAGCGACGAAACAAAGTTGAACCTACCTGTAAACTTTGGTATTGAAAGGTTTCTTGAACCAAGTTAGGAATAATTCCTTCCTTTAATTTATCTTTTCCCCACTTAGCTGCATTCTCTTGAGTGGCAGTTTCTTCTCGTTCGCTTTTTTCATTAATAACCCAATGACTTGTACAGACAAAATTTACATTTGGCATCTTATCTAATACTGCCACAGTTTTTTCTAAAAATTCAGGAGTGAGTGCATCATCATCATCAAATTTGATAAAATAATCTCCTGTAGCAGCATCAAAACCAGAACGCATATTTTTACTGCGTCCGATATTTTGAGGATGTTGAATATAACGAATTCTGGAGTCATTCCATTTACTTACTACTTCTGCAGTATTATCTTTTGAACCATCATCAGTTATAATTAATTCAAAGTCATTGTAAGTCTGATTTAAAACAGCGGTTTTAGGTTGACTTTCCACAGAATATTGTCCAGTTTTACGAATTGCTGGCAACACTTCGGAAGTAATCCATTTTTTGAAAACCTTAGCTTGTTTCTTGCGAGATTTGAGAACTAAAGAATACATTCCGGATTCTGAAACTATTGACATTACTTGATTTCCACCAGGGGTATCCACTAATACCGACCCCCTTTCATCATCGTCTAATCGGCTAACAGCATCTATATGATTATTGATTCCCAAGACGTTGCACAAATCTTTGGCCACAAAACAAGGCTCATTGTCAATGAGAACAATACGGACTTCTGACTCTTGGAAGTTGAAAACTGAGAGTTGAGTATTGTTATTTTTCATAGTATAATGATGTTTAGGTGGCCAAATCTACCGATAACTTTGGCGAGTTAGTAGATTTGGCCTTTGTCATCTCTAGCGAAGGTATTGGAAACAATTCGCTAGTTTTTTTTATAATAACATATTTATTCATTTTCGAAC
>NZ_JAAHGT010000256.1 GCF_010672385.1 Okeania sp. SIO2F4 | reverse complement strand
ATCGTAAAGATTAACTGGGCTAGCTTGCCCATAGACATGACTTTTTATTCAACTAAAAATAGTATAGTTTCAAGGGCGATAGAACTCCGTTCCGCTTTTCGGCTGTAGCCGACATGAAACGCTCTGCGACATGAAAGGCGGAGCAAGTGCAGCAGCTATATAGCTCAGGCTGTAGAAAGGAAAATAAATATAAAAGATACGCTTAGGAGTTCTATATTGAGAAATACATTCTTCTTTTATATTCCCTGTTTCCAGAATTAATACTCCCTACTCCCTACTATCTAAATTCAATGAGATACAGTATTTTTATTTCTTCCATGTTGCCTCAAACCCAAACTCATCTACTTGAGAAATACGTTCTTCTTCTTTTATATTCCCTGTTTCCAGAATTACTACTCCCTACTCCCTACTCCCTACTCCCTAAATTAAAAATTTAACTTAATATTCGCAAAAATTTACTTGATTCAGCCATAATAATTAGTAAGACAATATATTCTAATTCTAAGAATTCAATGGGCATCTCTATAGAAGTTGACAATACAAACTTTGCTACCGAAGTCTTAAAAAATTCTCACAAAAAACCAGTTTTAGTAGACTTCTACGCTACTTGGTGTGGTCCATGTAAAATGTTAAAACCAATCTTAGAAAAATTGGTTCAAGAATATGACTTTATCCTAGCCAAAGTTGATGTCGAGCAGAGTCCAGACTTAGCTCAAACTTATGGTATAGAAGGAGTACCAGATGTAAGAGTCGTAACTCAAGGAGAAGTTAAACCAGGTTTTGTCGGAGCTCTCTCAGAACCAAAACTACGAAATTTTCTAGGGGAACTTAATCTTCACTCAGAAGTAGAAACAGATATAAAAGAATTGCAGAATCTGACAAAATCAGGTCAATTTGAACAAGCAAAAAGTCTTTTAGATCAGCTCTTTCACAAATATCCTAATAACGTTACTATAATTATAGAAGCTGCTAAGTTTTTGGTAAGCTTAAATAAATTAGAAGAAGCAAAAAAGCTGATTGAAACTATTGGGGAGCATAACCGGGAATTTTATCCTCAACTAAAGGCAGTAAAAGCATTAATTCACTTTAAAGAAGAAGCTGAAAATCCAGGCGATAGTACACTAGATAAAACTTATGCTAAAGCTTGTACTCTGACATTATCAGATAACTATGAACAAGCACTAGAATTATTTTTAGATCTAGTCAGTAAAAATCGTAAATATAAAGATGACGCTCCCCGCAAAGCAATGCTGGCAATATTTCACATCTTAGGAGATAACCATCCGACAAGCAAAGAATATCGCAATAAATTATTAAATTTGTACTAAACTAATTTATAAGTGTATGCAAAAGTTGAGGCAAAAGGTGCGGACATTACTAAATGCTGTTTGCGCAGCATTTCCACAGGAAAAACTCAATTCAGATATGACTTCTGACTTCTGACTTCTGACTTGCGCGTAGCGCCATATTAAATCCCTACTGGCAGAACCAAACCTTCTTTGGCCATAACTGCCATAGGAAAAGTCTCTTTAACTTGTTCTGCCATCCGATCCAGAAAATCATCACTATGAGTTGGTTCATGGTGAAAAATTACCACTCGCTTCACCCCAGCAGCTTTGCCAACTTTAATTGCTTCCTGCCAAGTCGAATGTCCCCAACCAACTTTTGGCGACTTGGGATTATGATACTCATCATCAGTGTACATGGCATCATAGATTAGTACATCAGCATCTCGTGCCAAACTAACCACACTTTTATCCAAACCATCAGGAAAATGTTCTGTATCAGAACAATAAACCGCACTCCGTCCATTCCATGTCACCCTATATCCCATTGCCGTATTAGGATGATTTAGAGAACCAGTCTCAATTTCAATACCATGGAGCATCATTTTTTGCCCATGCTGAAGTTCATAAAATCGCAAGTCCGCCTGCATACCTGTGAGGGGAACAGGAGAGTTATAATGTAATACTCTATCTATAAAATGCTGTTTCATTGACTCCCCTTCTGGAGGAATTGCTCCATAGATGTGAAAACAATTTCCTTTAGTAAAAGCAGGAGCGAACAATGGAAAACCTTGAATATGATCCCAATGATAATGAGTGAAAAATATATAAGCTTCTACTGGGGTTTCCTGCATTAATTCTTTTCCTAGTTCTCGCATCCCAGTACCTCCATCAAATATCAAACGCTTACCAGCTATTTGCATTTCTATGCAGGAAGTATTTCCACCATATCTAACAGTTTCTTTTCCAGGAGTCGGGACACTACCTCGCACTCCCCAGAACTTTACTACAAAATCCCCTAGATTTTCAGACAACTTCGCAGAATCAATATTATCTTGGGTAGGTACTATAGTAGAAGTTTTAGTTTCCATATAAATTTTCTTACTTTAAGGTCTTACATTGTCCATAATGACGTAATAAATGGTCACATAGCACTATAGCCACCATTGCTTCTACCATAGGCACAGCTCTAGGTAAAACACAAGGGTCATGTCTTCCTTTAGCCGCAAGAAATGTCTCCTCACCTTCACGACTAACAGTGCGTTGCTCTTTCCGAATTGTAGCAGTTGGTTTAAATGCCGCCCGCAACACAATATTTTCTCCGTTAGATATGCCACCCTGTATCCCACCAGAACGGTTGGTCACTGTGCGGATTTCACCTTGTTCATCTGTATAAAATTCATCATTATGCTCGCTACCTGTCAGAGTAGTACCTGCAAAACCAGAACCAATTTCAAATCCTTTGCTCGCTGGCAAAGACATTATACCCTTCGCTAAATCACCCTCTAGTTTATCAAATACAGGAGAACCCAAACCTTTTGGTACATTCCTAGCCACACATTCTACCACACCTCCAACAGAATCTCCTACATCCCGTATTTGTTCTACTAATTCAATCATTCTCTCAGCACATTCGTTATCTGGACAACGAACAATATTACTTTCTACTTGTTCTATAGTTACTGTTGTTGGATCGACAATCGCCTCTAAATTTTTGATCCGCTTCACATATCCCACAATTTCCACTCCAGAATATTGTTGCAAAATTTTTTTAGCGATCGCCCCTGCGGCTACTCGTCCAATTGTCTCTCTAGCTGAAGACCTACCGCCACCTTGCCAATTTCTAATACCATATTTAGCATCATAAGTTGCATCAGCATGAGATGGACGATATTTAATAGACATCTCCTGATAATCTTGGGGACGAGCATCCTTATTTCTGACCAGAATCATAATTGGCGTCCCCAAGGTTTGACCTTCAAATACCCCAGATAGTATTTCACAAGTATCAGTTTCTTTACGGGGTGTAGTAATTTTGCTTTGCCCTGGTCGCCTACGGTCTAACTCATATTGAATTTCTTTGACATCTATTTCTAGTTTTGGTGGGCAACCATCAATCACAACCCCTACTGCTCCTCCGTGGGATTCACCGAAGGTTGTTACCCGAAATAAATGTCCAAATATGTTGCCCATTAAACTCAAACTATAAAGTGTTTAACAAATCATCTTAACTGCTTTCTGTTAAAATGCTCATCTGCCTCGACCTGTTATATCAAGTCCGGATAATTAGTTATTGGAAAACTTCTGCCTTCTAACTTTAATCCTTCCCTTCTGCCCTCTGCCTTTGCTTCACAGATATGATAAGTATTTAACCGGATTCTATATTAGGGTTTTGCTCCATGATATGAAAAGCTTTAGCAAAACTCTTTTCTCATATATGGTTATTGTGCAAGAAACAGCTCTTCTTTTAGCCCAGGTTCCCCCAGAAGGCAAGAAGTAGATACCAAAATTAATAGTTAATAAAAGTACAGTCAAATATAGTAAAGATATTAGAGTCCTTTTTTCTCTGTCTCCCCATCCTCCCCACACTTCCCACCCTTTCCACTCTTCCCACCCCCTGCTTTTTTCAGCAAACCCTAGATACTGCTGCGCAAATGTCAACAATACCTCCTGCTAAAGCCAGAGGTTTGAAAATGCTGAATTTTCTTTTTTATCCCCTTAAAAGACTATGCTTTATAAACATATTTCCTAAGATAAAATTTGACAAAAAAAACAAGTTATGTATTTACCATTTTATAGATATTTCGGGAGAGTAAACCTATTTAATTAGAGGCTTTTCTCCCCCAATCTCCCCATCTCCCCATCTCCCCATCACAGCTTACCTTCTAGACCCATAAAGCCTTAATCTTCATGATCGTCAAAAGGGTCGGCCAACTCCTTTGCGGGAGGTCCAAAGGCTGTATAAACGGAAAATCCAGTAATGGCCACAACCATTACAGCTATCGAAATACTAAGAACTGTTGCAGGTTCCATATAATTCATTAAAATTATTAGTGTTATACATATACAATATTACAAAACATTAAAATTTTCTGCTGAAAATAGTAAAAATCGAAAACTATGTCACAAAGAACTGGATTAGGAGACATCCTCAAACCCTTAAACTCAGAGTATGGTAAAGTATCTCCTGGTTGGGGAACCACACTATTGATGGCCGTTTTTATAGGCTTATTTTTTGTCTTCTTGTTGATTATTTTACAAATCTACAACTCTTCCTTGTTGTTAGAGAATGTTGATGTTGACTGGGCAAGTCTAACTAAATAAATTAAATTTAGGTAGTAGGGCTAAGAAATTCAGTTAACTTAAATTTCTTTAGCCCTAGCTATCAATTTTATGCCAACTGCAAGCAAATTTTTAGGAGTAAAACAAGATGAATATATTTGGTATTGGTCTCCCAGAAATGATTGTAATTCTGGTAGTAGCTCTTTTAATATTTGGTCCGAAGAAACTGCCAGAAATTGGTCGTAGTTTAGGGCAGGCTATAAATAGTTTTAAGGCAGGAGCTAAAGAGTTTGAAAATGAATTTAAACGAGAAGCAAAACAGTTAGAAGAAGTACCTCAACCAAGTAAATATCAACCTGAATCAGAACCCAAAGAAGTCGTAAATGTTTCTTCTCCCACGGATATATCTCAGAAAAGCTAATTTTTAAAAGTAGAGAAAAAAATTACCTGAGCCAATCTAAAAGATTATTGTAGTTTTGACAGAAAATTTTTAATTCTAAGGGAATGAAAGAGGTTGAGCCAGGGAAAAAATTAGTGATTCCCAAATTAATTGTAGGTTTGGGAAATCCAGAGCCAAAATATAATCAAACTCGGCATAATATAGGATTTGCTGTAGTTGATAATCTAGCTAATATATGGCAAATTTCTTTATCAGAAAATCGTAAATTTAAAGCAGAATTTGGAGAAGGCAGAAGTACAAAAACTGAAAAAATTTACTTGTTGAAGCCCTTAACTTATATGAATAGGTCGGGACAAGCAATTCGTGCGGTGGTAGATTGGTATAAACTACCTCCTTCTTCTGTGCTGATAATATATGATGATATGGATTTACCCATGGGGCGACTACGACTACGTTTGTCAGGTTCAGCAGGTGGCCATAATGGCATGAAGTCGGCGATCGCTCATTTGGGAACTCAAGAATTTCCTCGTTTGCGAATAGGTATTGGTAAACCCAAAAATGTTACTGCTGAAAGTGGAGACCCAAAAACTATTAGTCATGTTTTAGGAAAGTTTAGCCCCACAGAAAGTAAATTGATGACTCAAATGCTGGATCTAGTTGTAGAAACAGTAGAAATTTCTCTCAAACAAGGAATTGAAAAAGCTATGAATCTCTATAACAGTAGAAATATCATCATACCAGAAGATTAATTGACCATTCAGTAAAGTATTTTTAAGGCTTTTGAGCGAGAGTTGTAGAAATGATTTTTGAGTGATTGAAAGAGTCACTTGATAACTATTGATGAGTTCTAAGAGTCTACCAGAAACTACTGCTTATGTCAGAGTAACTCGCCAGTCTTGGCAAAAAGGCACTATCGAAGGAGAGGTTAGTGCTGGTCCTTTTGGTTGGTACTTTAAATGGCGTTTTAGACAGGGAAAAACTCTCTATATTCAACCTTCTCAAGGTCGCGCCTTAATTCAAGAGCCTCTAGGTAGGTTTTTAGAAAAGTGGGATTATCAACTAGAACCTGGTGGGGATTACTCTTTTACTATTAAGGCTAAATTTTAGTAAAAGTTAAATCTTAATTTTTAACTCGACTTACTAGCAGCGGCACTCCATAGATTATGTTTTCCGTTTATGGGTTTTAGTGGGATAAAAGTTAGATTAACTATTGCGCTATAGTTTTTATTTACTATAAATGATAATTTTGCTGAAGCTGTATGTTACCAATTCTTGGTAATTATGTAAAGATTAGGTATTTATATATAGAAGGGATAAAAGTTAGATTAACTATAGCGCAATAGTTTTTAATTAAGGTTTGCTGAAAAAGTATTATGAGTGAGGGTAGAAGTTATGAAGTCAGGAGAAATAGAAATTATAGAAGAGGTAGAAGGAGCAATTTTCCCTTTATTTTTGTGTGATTTTTGTGCCCTTGTTTGGTCAAAAAGTTAGCATTTTGAGTTTTTTGGACTGAAAAGTATGTGTTCTTTTGCTGGATAGGGTTTGCTTATTGAAAGTCTTTTTGCTCTTTGTAGGAGACAGGAGACAGGAGACAGGAGGAACGGGGTATTTAGAAGAGGTAGGAGTAAGAATTGTCTCTCAATTTTTCTGCCATAATCATCTTAAGATACTAGCATGCATGAGCTTTATAAGTGCGAAAAGCTGGTACTTTTTTCAACTCTAAAACGCCAAAACCTTTAGATTTCAATACTTTTAGAATTGAAGTAGCACTCAGCTTATTCAAGGTGTATAATGGGGGATTATTTCCCCCCACGCAAAGCGCGCCACTAATTTTTTCGCTCCTCTTGTGGGGGACCGTTACCCTCGAATTGAAGAGCGCTCCAGCTAAATGCGCTCAAGCTGATAGCTAGTTAATCAGCAAGCCCTAGATAAAGGCTAAAGCCTTTATCGGTAAATGCTTTGAGAATTAATCAACCATCCCTAATTAATGTATTATGATACTTTTGCTGAAACTAGAGGTTAGCAAGAATGGGTAATTTCCTAAAATGCCTTGGTGAAGCACGGATATGATTTGATTTCTTAGAAATAGAAATAGAAATAGAGAGTAGTTCTAAATTAATAGGCACGAGAACAAGTAGTATAGATATTTATAATGACCTATATTATGCTAGCCCTTGCCTAAAATAGAAATAGATATGAGATAGAAAGGGGTAAAAGTTAGATTAACTCTAGCGCTATAGTTTTTAATTACTCTACAGAACCCATTTGGTATCTTTGATTGGGAGCGTGGAAAGAGGGGGGAGAGGGAGAAGCTTACAAAGGTAGGTTTTTGAGTTTTGATATCAAAGAAGTGTGGGGAATATGGAGAAAGGTAGAAATCAAGAACCATAAATTAATTCTTTCCCCCCACTCCCTCTTTTCTGGAGATACACCTATGGCTTCTATAGAACCCCTGAAGTTATCTATTTGTGTACTTAAATATAGGGATATGGGGGGGTGGGGAGTGTGGGGAGATGAGCTGTATTAGACATCTCCTGAAATCCCAAATCTAATCAATTATTACCCATAAATATATGAATTACTTCTCCTTATTACCTCTTTTCTAAAGATACGATTAGGGCTTCTATATGATACTTTTGCCGAAGCTAGAGATTAGTAAATTCTTGGTAATTCCGATACATTTTTGCTAACATTTGTTAACAATGCACAGCAAGCAAGACCTGCTGAGGGGGTATCTCCCAATGCCTACAAGAAAACCTGTAGAAGCTTTTAAGCACTTACGTCGCCTTGGTTATCGGCGTGCGCAGAGGTTTGAATTACTTGACCATGCTAGAGATAACTTATCAGGATAGCGGTTACATAGTGGCCTGGCGCAAGCACCACAAACTACTCTGTCTAAGCGCAATTAGAGCACAATCTATGCAACTATATCAATGTATATGAATTTATGTGAATAAATATTAGCAAATCGACAATAGTTAATCTACCCTCAAAAAGAAAGATATGAGATAGGAAAAATCTAATATAGATGAGTCTGGCCTAATATTCCCTTTTCTATGCCCAACGGCAGGCTACGCCAAAAGCATGGGTAGTATAAATTAGTGAGACTAATCTACAGTTTACAACTTTCTTCTATCCTGATTAAAAAAAATCTATGACTAAATTTGTATTCATAACTGGTGGAGTCGTATCTAGTATTGGTAAAGGAATTGTAGCAGCAAGCTTAGGCCGTTTGCTCAAATCACGGGATTATTCCGTTTCCATTCTTAAACTAGATCCTTATATTAATGTAGATCCAGGGACTATGAGTCCTTTCCAACATGGAGAAGTGTTTGTCACAGAAGATGGTGCAGAAACAGACCTAGACTTAGGTCACTATGAGAGATTTACAGATACCTCAATGTCTCGGCTCAACAGTGTTACCCAAGGTTCGATATATCAGGCAGTAATTAATAAAGAAAGACGAGGGGACTATCAAGGTGGAACTGTTCAGGTTATCCCCCATATTACTAACGAAATAAAAGAAAGAGTACACAGAGTCGCCAGAAATGCCAATCCAGATTTAGTAATTACAGAAATAGGGGGGACAGTAGGAGATATTGAATCTCAACCATTTTTAGAAGCAATTCGGCAATTTCGTAAAGATGTGGGACGAAATAACGTTTTGTATGTCCATGTGACACTGGTCCCTTGGATTGCTTCAGCAGGGGAGATGAAAACTAAGCCTACTCAACACTCCGTTAAAGAATTACGCTCCATTGGTATTCAACCAGATATTTTGGTCTGTCGATGCGATCGCCAACTTAGTAAAAGCTTAAAGGAAAAAATGTCGGAGTTCTGTGATGTACCTGTAGCATCTGTAGTTACATCTCAGGATGCTCAAAGTATCTATGAAGTACCTCTAATGTTAGAGACAGAAGGACTGGCAGTCCAAGCTCTAGAATTATTACAAATGGAGCAACGTCAACCAAATCTCGAGCAATGGCAAACTTTAGTCAATCGTCTTTACCATAAAGACAAAGAAGAAATACATACTAACCAGGGCCAATTATCTACTGCTACTACTGTAGAAATTGCCATAGTGGGTAAATATATTCAACTTAGTGATGCTTATCTATCAGTGGTAGAAGCATTACGCCATGCAGCCATCGCTGTTGGTGTGGACTTAAATCTACGTTGGGTCAATGCTGAAGAAGTGGAGGCCAATGGAGCTAAAACCTATCTAGAGGATACTAATGGAATTATTGTGCCTGGTGGGTTTGGTGTCAGGGGTATTGATGGGAAAATAGCCACAGTTCAATACGCCAGACTAAATAAAATTCCTTTTTTGGGGTTATGTTTGGGAATGCAATGTGCGGTAATTGAGTGGGCACGCAACATGGCGGAATTGGATGCTGCCCATAGTGCGGAGTTTGACCCTCAAACGCCAAATCCAGTGATTAATTTATTGCCAGAACAACAAGATGTAGTAGACTTAGGCGGTACTATGCGACTGGGACTTTATCCTTGCCGTCTTCAAGGGGACACATTGGCATTTAAAACTTATCAGCAAGAAGTAATTTATGAACGCCATAGACATCGATATGAATTTAATAATGCTTACCGGAACTTGTTCTTAGAAACAGGATATGTTGTAAGTGGAACATCTCCTGATGGTAGGCTAGTAGAAATTATTGAACTTCCTACTCATCCTTTCTTTATTGCTACTCAATTTCATCCAGAGTTTCAATCTCGACCTAGCAGTCCTCACCCTCTATTTCATCGCTTTTTTCAAGCAGCTAGTCAACAAGAAAAGTGTTATGATTTGTCTGTAAATAATGTTGAAGCTAGCCAAGAGGTAAGCATTCAGCCGTCAATTAGTAATTAGTGATTAACTAATTGTCTTGGGAGGAGGAATTAGTCTTGAGGGAGAATTAAAAATTCTGAATCAAAAGGTTATCAGTTAATCTTAGTAATATTTTTAGGTGGGAACTTCTGCTAAAATTTTGTTAAAGAAGAAATATTTTTTATTGGGTACTAACTGACAATATCAAGGGTAAATAAATAATGTCGATCGGACTTTTAGGGTAACTTGCAGGATCTGGGTAAATGCAAGAAATTAAAGCTTTGAGGGGGTCCTGTGGCCTACTGGATTAAAATAAATTATGAAAGAAGTATATACTTGATCGATCTTGACAGTATTACTGCTTTTTCTTGTCAGTCAAATAAGCTGATAACTTTTTGGCTGCCAAATAGTAGTCAGCCAATTATATTGAATAAGCAAAATTCCGAACATGACTATCACTTAGTTCTAGAATATATTAAAAAAAAGATCGAAATAGAGTATAAAATTTATAATGAATGCTGGGTAAAAATTATTTACGATCGCCATGAATGGTTGATAAATTTGAGTTGTATTACTACATTTGCTTTGGAACCTAATGGTCGGATAACTTTCTGGTTACCAGATAGTACAAAAGATATTATTATTAACCCTAATAGTGAGCCAGAAGCTTATAAAAAAGTTTCGGAATTTATCATAAAAGTAACTGGATATTCTTTACCATAAGAAAATTTGATAGTAATATACTTGATGTTAACTCTACCTAACTTAGTGATAGTTAAGCATACCCTATTTCCTATTATCTTTTTCCTAAAACCTAACCATTTAGGTGTCATCTATCAGTCTATTGAGTACCCCCAAGACTACCACCTTTCATATCGCGTAGCAAAATTGCTAATTGCCTTTATTAAAAGAATTATTATTAAGAGATTGAGATAAAACTCTCTGACTACAAATCCGTTAAAATTATCCCTATTCCCTACCCTCTAACCCTCATACTCTAATTGAATGCTGTCTGCGAAAATTACATAGGAAATGTTAACTACTAATAGCTAAAAGCTTACCCTACAACTCTCAAATCATTTATCTAAAAACTTAGTCAAAGCTAATTTAGCAGCTCCCACAATACCAGCTTGATTACCTAATTTTGCAGTTAATAATTGTAAGTTTAAATAAGAACTAAAAAGAACTCGTCGCTCAATTTCAGCCTTAGTTGCAGGGAAAAAAGTTCTGATGCAGC
>NZ_JAAHGT010000255.1 GCF_010672385.1 Okeania sp. SIO2F4 | reverse complement strand
AAGAGTGCAGAGCCGCTGCCTCTTGCCTCTTGCAGAGGAGCTGCCTCTTGCTACGGTAGCTCTCGCTAACGCTAACGCTTTTCATGTCGGCTCAAGCGCCGAAACGCCATATCCAATCGACCAAGAGAAAGGAAATTTATGATTTTTTTGCCTCCTACTGAATTAGGAGGTACTAATAACTGATAAATGAAATGGCTTTGAGCAAAAAAGTGTATATTCATTATTTTATGAAACAGCAAAAAGCCGATGCGAGCTAGCTGAATGCTTACTTTAGTGGTAAGTTTTAGTCGGATATTTTTCTGCAATTTGCAATTTGTGATTGGTTATTGCTGAGTTGCTGAAAAATAATAGAGAGTTGGAAAGTTTCTATATTTTCACCAGTTAGGTAAGGTAGGAAATATAAACTTTTCAACTAGCAATGACAAAATGAATAGGAAAAGTTTACTATGAAACATCAAATTTTTGAGAGATATTTCCTCCTATGGTTTAATATCTATAAGATTGACTAACTTTGTTTGATATAATCTAATAAAGTAAGACTTTTATAAAATAACTGTAACTTGTGTATTATAAATTTATTAGGTATGAATAAAAACTATAGTGCTAGAGTAAAGAATACTATTATAGGAACAAGAGAAGCAGCTTTTTTGTTGGGTATTTGTTGTCAACGAGTCAGAGTTCTACTTTCCCAGAATAGAATAAAAGGGGCTTACAAAGAAAAAGGATTTTGGCAGATTCCACTTTACAATAAAATGCCTGTTGTTATACCGGGAACTAGAGGTCCAGAAGGTGTCTGGTGTAAGAGACTGAGAAAGAAACCTACAAGAATTCATGTTAATCAACAGAAAATTAAGGCTAATGGTAAAAGAATTAAAAATGATCCTCAAATGACCCCGGAGCAATTGATGCCAGTAATCGCCTTAAAACAAACTAATCGTAACGATTTGGGTTATCAGATGGAAATAGATGGCCCTTGTCGTATTGTTTATAAACCTTATGACCCCTTACCTTGTGGTGCTCATTTATGGATTGAGACTTATTATCCGGTGCAGTTTGTCGATACTAAGTTTCAACCTGTGACATCTAGGCAAGCTTATAAATATGTTTAAACCTACCACTAGCTATAAATATAGAAGAAAATTTTAGCTATTCTTAGTTGGTTTATTAACCGAAGTAGATTGCTATTAATTTTCTATTATACATACAATAAGACTCTGTATTTTACTTGAACAGAATAAAGTTTATGGTGATTTGATTAAGGTGTAAGTTAGGGTCTGCTGAAAAAGTTTTTGTTTGTGATAGGCAACAGCTCATATTCGAGTAAATATTCGTATTGGATCGCCTCTAAAGTTCTGGAGATTTTCTATTTCTATCTAGACAACTTCAGTTGAAAAAGTAGTGGGAAAAAAGTGGCTTACCAGAAATATTCTGTTTTGAGATTTGTCTAATTGTTTTGTTTTGGCAGATTCGAGTAAATATTCGTGAATGATACCCTTTCAATTCTGGAGATTTTCTATTTCTATCTAAGCAACTTAAGTTGAAAAAGTAGAAACAAAAAGGTGACTTACCAAAAGTACCCTTTTTTAAAATTTGTCTGATTTTTTTGAGAATCATATTGGAGTAAATACTCGTATTGGATCGCCTCTAAATTACGGAGATTTTCTACCTCTAATTTACCAACCTCGGTATCAGTAGATAACAGAATTACTTGATGACTAGCAGTAGGAAAATAACGTTCAATTAAATTTTGACGATGAGAAGAATCTAACCTACCTAAAGGTGTATCAATTGCCACAGGTAAACGTCTACCAGAAACCCGTGCTAAACCCCATAAAAAAGAAATTGCTAAAAGCTGTTTTTCTCCAGCAGATATTCGATGTTTAGGAACAAGTTGACCTTGACTATCATAGAGAGAAAGAGAAAAATTATGAGTATCAATAGCCACACGATGAACTAAGTCTGACTTATGTAAAAGATAACGGAAACATTCAGTAACTTCTATCTCTAATTTATTCAGCTTTTTCAGGGTTAACTTATCCTTAAATAGCTGTAAAGTCCGTTTAACTTTTGCAGAAGACTCAATTATATGTTGAATATTGTGACGTTCGATAGTTTCGTCAGTATAACTAAACAATTCCTTCTTAGTTTGAGTAATAGCATCCTCCAATTTTTTACAATCACGTTTACTATTTTCACAAGCAACTTGTACCCTTGCTAACTCAGTTTGTGCCTCTTGCAAAGCAGTTGCCAAAATTTCATAAGCTTCCGGGGATGCTGCAATTGCTAATTGCTTTTCCAGAATATTCATTTCCACTTCCAAATCTTTCAGATGAGTTAAACGTTCCTGAGCATTTTTCAGAGAATTTTCAATCTCATAGCACAACAAATTTTCCAGTAAAGTTAAAGCTTCTTCATGAGCAAACAACCAAGGTTCGTTACCTTGATTAATATCCTCTTTCAGCGTCAAATTTTCTTGATTGAGAAACTCTTCAATTTTGCTAACTTTATCAGTAGGAATAGATAAATTATTCAGATAATCAAGTAGACGTTTATCTCTTTCCTGAAAAGCATCCAAAGCAATTTCTGCTTCGTGGCGTAAAATTTCTAAATCACTCTGAGAACTTGCTTGTTCCAAAAGGGGAGAAATTAAAGCTAGAGGTAGAGCACCCCCAGCAAGTTCAACCATTTCCTGACGAGCATTATCCATATCTAACTCTATATCTTTAAACTCTTGTTCTAACTGACTCCTTTCACCAGCAATTTTTCCCCCTTCCGATACAAATTTTCTCATTGCTTTTTGTTGCTTTTGTTGAGCTTTTTTTAATTGCTTTTCCAAATCTGCTAATTTTTCTTTAGCAATTTCTAAATCTGTGTTTTGCTGATGGAGTTTTTGCTCAATTTCCTCTAAGTTTGCTATTTCTTTAGTCTTAGCAAGTTGTTTCCTTTTCCGAGTTACCAAAATATCTAAATCTGCTGCAAGACGTTCCGCTAATTCTAATCCTAATAATGACTGAATCGCATCTACTACTAAAGGTGGCGGTGTTTCTAATTCAGCTAATTCTTTTACCTGTTCTCCATCAAAGAGAAATAGATTAGAAATTCCCAAAGGTAAGAGATTTTCTATATATTCATCCCAGGCATTTGCCAAGTAAGAATCAGGCCATTCACCATCAAGAATTCCCAGACTATCTTTGCCGTCTTTAGGATTTTTTTCCCAGGTACGAACGATACGATATTCTACAATTTGATCATCTTGAATATGTTCAAAAGCTAATTCAATACGAGTTTTTTCTGTAGGGGGAGTATTGCGGTTTACGCATTGAGAAAGAAAGTCGCCATAAGTTAAATTTCCCCTAGTTGAACATTGAGCGCGATGACCGTAAAGTGCGAGGCGAATTGCATCTAAAAGAGTAGTTTTTCCTCCTCCATTCATACCTCCAAATAAGATGATGGGACGGGGGCGATCGCTAACGGTAGGGCGAAGGTTTATTGTTTGTTTACCGGAGTACGGTCCGAAATTTTGTAAGACGAGTTCTAGGAAAATCATTTTAGTTTTTTTAGGGAGTAGGGAGAAAGCTAGTGGGATAATTAACTTGATTTTTTTGATTCTTAGAATTTATCTTTTTTCCCTAGGAGATAAGTCTGAGAAATATAATTTTCGTCTCAAGCAACAGAGAATTTTTGCCTTTGACTTAGACTCGGAAAAATAGAGGTTTTCCAGATATGAGTTTTCCAGATAAAGTTTTATCAGTTGTCAGTCATTGTTGAATTTTTTCCGGTAGGAGATAAGTCTGAGAAATATAATTTTCATCTCAACCAACAGAGAATTTTTACCTTTGATCTAGACTCGGAAAAATAGAGGTTTTCCAGAGATGAATTTGCTAGATAAAATTTCATCAATTCCTAGTCAATTTCTAGTCATTGTTGAATTTTTTCCGGTAGGAGATAAGTCTGAGAAATATAATTTTCATCTCAACCAACACAGATCCTAGTCATTGTTGAATTTTCCCGGTAGGAGATAAGTCTGAGAAATATAATTTTCATCTCAACCAACAGAGAATTTTTACCTTTGACCTAGACTCGGAAAAATAGAAATTTCTCACAGATGAATTTGCTAGATAAAATTTCATCAGTTCCTAGTCATTTTCTAGTCATTGTTGAATTTTTTCCGGTAGGAGATAAGTCTGAGAAATATAATTTTCATCTCAACCAACACAGATCCTAGTCATTGTTGAATTTTCCCGGCAGGAGATAAGTCTGAGAAATATAATTTTCATCTCAAGCAACAGAGAATTTTTACCTTTGACCTAGACTCGGAAAAATAGAAATTTCTCACAGATGAATTTGCTAGATAAAATTTCATCAGTTCCTAGTCAATTTCTAGTCATTGTTGAATTTTTTCCGGTAGGAGATAATTCTGAGAAATATAATTTTCATCTCAACCAACACAGATCCTAGTCATTGTTGAATTTTCCCGGTAGGAGGTAAGTTTGCCAAATATAATTTTCATCTCAAGCAACAGAGAATTTTTACCTTTGACCTAGACTCGGAAAAATAGAGATTTCTCACAGATGAATTTGCTAGATAAAATTTCATCAGTTCCTAGTCATTTTTGAATTTTTCCAGTAGGAGGTAAGTTGAACCAATAGAATTTTCATCTCAAGCAACACAGAATTTTTGACTCTGACTTAGACTAATAAAAAGAGAGGTTTACTAAACAAGAAAATTATTTCTTACTTTTCCTCAATATTTGCCGAACTTTGACGAGAAAACTTCATATTTGCCCAACTCAATTGTTTAATTTTCTCTGAAACTTTTCCTCGCTCGACAGCTTCTTTGAGGTTTCTTTTATTATGAGCGTTTTGAATAGCTTCTTCCTTCGAACGAGAACTTGTTTCAAAACATTGTTCGAGACTTTCATAAATCTTATATCGGTGAGACTTAATATAATATTGCCGTTCCGTATCTAACAGTTTTGCCATAAGTTCAAGGTGCATCTCATCCTCATTACATATTTCTTCCAATACTGACCATTCATCACTACCTAAAAGACTTATTCCTGCACCAGGACGACAGTCTAAAAATTTATCTCCTGTTACTTCTTCATATATACGGGGTAAACTATCATCAAACTCATGTTTTTCTTCTAACCAGATGCGTCTAATTTCACTCAGTTCTTCCAGAGAAATGAGAGTAATATCTCGCATATTTTCTGGAGCAGTGTCACGAATTTTTGTTTGAGCTTCTAACAGTTTTCTCAGTAAAGTATCTCGCCATTCTTTTTTGTACGGACCGGGTATTGGTTCCACAGAAACTTCGCCATCTACTTTCCGTTCAAATAGTTGAACTGTACCCCAAATTCGCCGAAAATCTCTTTTGTCTCTGTCAAAAATATCTAGTTCTTTACGCAAGTCTACTAAGGGTTGTAACCATTCTTTTTCTTCATCATTTTGAATCATTGCTGACATAGATTTATCACTATCTACTAAGGTGCAAACCCAACATCCAAAACGAGAACTTCCACAACTAGGAGTAGAGGTATCAACTACTAAGGGACATTCATTATCTTCCGTTGCACCTCGATACATTGCTAGTAAATCTTTATTACTATTTCCCCAAGGATTTTCCCACTGCATTAAATATAGCCAAACTTCATCAGTTCGCCAATCTTCAATAGGAGAATAAACTAAAGAATTAAGTAAATTAGCATTAGGACTTAGACGTTCTCTAACTCTTTTTTCTTCTAGTTTTTTCATGGTTTTGGCGCGATTAACACTTTCAGCTTTACGAATACCTAAAATCAGTATAACTTCTCCGTTAGTTCGTACAACATTCCGAATAAAAAGATTAGATGGTTCAATTTTTAAACGTCCTGTACACCATCTAAATTTAAGGCGAGGTGCGGGATAACCTTTACCAATTAAACCTACCCAATATGTTTCTTGAAAATCTGGTTGTAGAAGATGAGGTTCTATTGGCATTTTCTGCTTTTGGGCAGTTATTTCAATGTTTTTTAGAGATTGCTTAACCCAAGCAGAAATATAAGGATTTTCTACTCGTGTATCTGTAGTAATTACATAAATTTTTTTGGTTCTTTTTTCTACTGGTAAAGTAGCGATCGCATTCCATATAAGTTGTAAAACTGCGGTGCTATCTTTTCCTCCAGAATATCCTATAACCCAAGGAATTTCATCAAGACAATATAGTTCAATAATTTCTTGAGTTAGCTTTTCTATATCTTTGATTAGTTCAGCAGTTGTACGTTCTGGAAATAATGATTTTTGTATAGCTTTCATATTTATAGATATCCTCAAATATTAGTCAAATTAATTTTTTATGATTATGATATAAATACGTTCTGACGATGCCATTGTAAGGCTTCTATTCTAGGAAAATATTTTGTTTCATTTGGCAACCAAAGCTTATTATCATTAAATTCTTTCATAGGTTTAGAATTTGGTGATTCTTCTTGAAAGTTATTGGAAACGATAATTTTATAATCATAATCATCAGAGATAGTAAATAAACCTTTATCGAATGCCCAATGATGATTTTTACACAGTGATATGCCGTTATCTATTCTATTGTGATAAAATTTAGCAAATGGTTTTATATGCGCTCCATCTACAATATTTTGCTCAATTGACATGGTAACTTTCATTCGACAAAAAGCACATTTCTAGTTGTAGCTATGTACAACTGCTTTACGAAAAATTCCATCTCTAACTATAGATTTTATGAGATATGATTTAGGTTGTTTTTGCTGTTGGTTTAATAAATTAATTGAACTTTCTTTCTCATCATTGTCTTTTTGGAATTTTTCATTAATTACGATAAGTTCTTTAATATTTTTTTGATTAGCTGAAAACCAAGTTGCCATGAGTACGTCTATTAATTCTTTTCTAGAATTTTGGTCTTGTAGTAGTTCAAAAAGTTCTGGGTCTAAACTGGCATACTTAACTACCTTTTTAAATTTTTTTACGGAACTTGGAACCCCCTTTAAAGAATTATTTTTAGATTCAATATGCCAAAATCCCTCGCTTTGTAGATATAAAAAAGGAAGGTGTAAATTATTTTTACCTTGATAAGCACCAGAAGATAAAATATCCCAATGTTTATTAAAAGTATCAATTAATTGCTCTGAAAGAGCTATCTGATTCTTAGTTATTAAACTTTGTGTAATCAAATCAATGACAGACAAAATTAAAATTGGTTTATATTCTGCATTCGGACCTAGCCTTTTACTTGTCTTAAGTTTTGTCAAACTTTGACAGTAGTATGCTAAATTTTTTTCTCTGTTTAATTCTTGATTTTTACTCATTTATAGCACTAGGCAAAATATCTATATTTTCAGTATCTATTTGTCATAAACCAGCAGATTAACTAAATATATATGCCAGATTGAAGCTAAAATAACTACCAAAACTAAATTTAGCATAACTATTCTGATTACTCCTTTTTAAAATTACAAAATTTACTTGATTAGTTTCTCAGCAATACCTGATACTCTAATGTTGTACTTCTACAAAATAGATAAGTTCTTCATCCCTCTTTTTTACAGGAAGAAATAAACTGTTTACTATAGCAGTCGTCATCTTAAATAGCTGATATTCAAACCTATTGATACCAATTCACTTTCAAGATGTCACAAACAAATAGTTTCAAATTTTAAATGTGAAATAATTTCCTGAAATTACTGAGCCTGTCTTTCATGTCGCGCAGCGAAAAGTTTTAAGTTTATAAAATCTTACTTTTAACTTTTAACTTTTAACTTTTGACTTTTGACTTCAAACACTATGCTCTCTAAAAACTGACTGTTAATAGCTGAATACTTATTATTTTGACAGTAAAAAAAGAAATTAATATTCATCCCTCATGTTCCACTGGTTTGTCTTGACATAATAAATAGTATATGATATAGAAACAATTACCGCACAATAACAATTATAATAACTCAAATGTTTTTAAAAACATTTTGTTACAAAAATTTATATATATAGTAATTTTCAAAAATTATTAAAAATATTTCCCAAAATCAGCTATGAAAAAGACCAATAAACCCACATCAGAAATAGCAAAAGAAATTTTAGAAAACGATAATCGAGAAAGAGAAGCGATCGTCATCTTATTGGACAAACATATAGGCAAAGATGACAGATTATTAGTACAAAAAACCATGATGGGAAACACAGAAGCTTACATAGGTTCCGTCACTCTAGAATGGTTAGATAGTCGTGTACGTTTTGCCTCCCAACTACCATTATTTCGGCAAAAATTTGACATGGAAACTGACAACATAATTCGGGATGCAGAAACAATAGATGAAATTCAACAACGACCTTTAGACTGGTCTCGTCAAGCTCCATTAACTCTATATTTAGCAACAAGAAAAGCCCATAAATTTCCAGCAGTATTAGTAGTAATTAGCCCTAGTTGGGTAGATAACCCCAAAGCAGAAGAATGGAATAAAAATGGAGAAGCAAATAAATCCGCCACTGATTTTTTCCCCCTAGACTCAGAGGGAAAAGTAGGATTATTAGACCTACGTTTAGAAGTAGCAGTATTTGCCTTAGACGGTCAACATAGACTGATGGGAATTCAAGGATTAATGGAATTAATCAAAACTGGCAGATTACCAAGATATAACAAACAAAAGAAACCAGTAGGTGCAGCAATTACTATTGATGATTTAACCGAAATTAATCATATTGAATTACCAGAACTACAAAAATTAGCTTACGAACAAATAGGAATAGAATTTATTCCAGCAGTAGTAGAAGGAGAGACAAGAGCACAAGCGCGACGTAGAGTTAGGTCAGTTTTTGCTCATGTAAATCTGACAGCAGTGAAATTAAGTAAAGGGCAATTAGCATTATTAAATGAGGATGATGGATTTGCTATTGTAGCGAGAAAAATAGCAATTTATCATCCTATTTTAAAGGAGAGAGATGATAGAAATCCCAGAGTAAATTGGGATAGTGCAACTGTGGCAGCTAAGTCTACTGTTTTAACAACTCTCCAAGCATTGCAAGAAATGTGTGAAAGATATTTAAAACCTCGTTATCCCTATTGGAAACCTTCAGATAGAGGTTTAATTCCTATGCGACCCGAAGAAGAAGAGTTAGAAGAGGGGGTGAAAGAATTTATGGAATTTTGGGATTATTTTGCTAGTTTACCTAGTTATTCGAGATTAGAAAATGGTTCTGAAACTCCGGAACTAAGAAGATTTAGTTTTGAGATAAAACCAGGAGAAGGTCATGTTTTATTCCGCCCTATTGGGCAAATTGCTTTTGCTGAAGCTCTGGGGATTTTAATATATAAAAAAGGCTTTTCTATGGAAGAGGTTTTTCAGAAATTAAATAAGTATGATGTGGATGGTGGTTTGAGTGGAATAGAATTTCCTGACTCAATTTGGTATGGGGTTTTATATGATTTTAATCGGAAGCGAATGTCGGTAGCTGGTAGAGATTTAGCGATGAGATTGTTTATCTATATATTAGGTGGAATTTCTGACAAAATGGAGCGGGCAGAAATTCGTCGGGAGTTGGCACAAGCAAGGCGAGTTGGAGAGGATCGAGCTGTAGATTTTCAGGGTAAGTTTGTGGAATTAAAAAAGGTAGGGTTGCCGGAAATTTTGTCTTAAAGTATGAGTTAATAGAAGTTATACTATTTCAGGGAAGTTAAAATTCAACAGCTAAGATAGTATTCGTTGAAAACTTTGATGTCACAATTATTTCAGGCGATTATTTCAGATAATTAGGATGAAATTATTTGTGAGATTATTTAAGTGATAGTAAATCAGGTTGCAATAGTATCTTTATTATGGCGGTTTGCAAAAGGGTTAGGGAATATTTTCAAAAGTACCTTTTGAGAAAAATATTTAGTATGAATTGCTATGAATTTTAGTATTTTGAGGAAGAGGAAGGCTACCTAAAAAAATATGTTTTAATAAATTAAAATATAGGTGGATTGGTTTGGTTGTAAAAATAATAAAAAAATGTTTCACAGTTTGTTAATCTCAGAGATTGAATGGCTCGGGAAATATCAATAAAGAAGGTAGGAAATAGGGAATAGGGAATGAGCGAATAAATTATTTGTCACAAACAAATTAACCATAACTTTAGGAGTATGAATACCGATACTCCGCGTCTACAGACTGATTTCAATCCCTGGCATTATTCAAGCTTTAAGATTCAGTTGTCAGACAATTTTTTTAATACTTAGGGTGACAAACAGTCTCTAAAACTTCCTTTACATCTACTGAATTAAAAGTCAAACTCCTATGAATTTTTTTTAGTAGAAATAAATCTATAATCATTACCGAACAATTAACGTATAAAGCCTCTCCATTCATGGAGGAAAAGCGGTCAAGGGATGGATGAGTTACCTAACTATATCCAATCGACCAAGAGAAGAAAAAAAATCCTTTTAGCCAATCCTATTCTTTATAAGAAGAGGTGATTATTAATTATTAATTGTTGAAAAACATACATACTTAATCTAACAGTAACCCTAGATAACTTAATTGATGTAAGTTCTAGGAATATCAAAATTTACAACTCTTCGAGGTGATTTGTAAACTGAGCTGAAACCCCTTTATAGTATAGGTTTACTCTAAATTATGCTTGAGGGGCTTAGATATTGTCCAACCCTTGCACTATCAAGTATTAATTCTCTTAATATTTACTTTATAAAAAGTCTTCAACTATTGAAAAAAGAATTAACTATATAAAAAATCAGAAACTCTTACTTCTTTTCCCTGAATATTTTCTGCAAAATTAAAATATGACCAAAAAATCAGGTCAATAACTTCCTTTCCGATAGGGGATGAAAAAAATGAACTTTAGTATTTCAAGCATCTGGCTTTAGCAAGAGGTACTGTTAAGGAAGTTACCGAAAAATTCAGGTTTAAAGCCTCTCATAAGCAAGGATAAAAAAGCGGTTGAGGGATGGCGAGGTCTCCTCGGCATATCCAATCGACCAAGACAGCGGTCGGAAAGCGGAGCATGACCTTAGGATGGGATGGCGAGGTCTCCTAGCCATATCCAAT
>NZ_JAAHGT010000254.1 GCF_010672385.1 Okeania sp. SIO2F4 | reverse complement strand
TGCTTTTAATGAGGAAAAATTTATTCCTTTCTCTGAAAATATTAATGACAGTTATGCTTGATTTCAAATCTACTTCAATAAATTAATTATATCTTATTTACTAGGCAATTTTCAGAGCGCCAAACATTATGAAGTCTTGACGGAAAAATATATTAGCGGTGTAACAGGATTATTTTGTATTCCAGTATATTATTTTTATAGTTCACTAGCTAAACTAGCTTTTTACCCTACTGCAGCAGTTGAGGAACGAGAAAAAATGCTAGAGCAAGTAACTACCAATGCAGAAAAAATCAAATTTTGGGCACAACACGCACCTACAAACTATTCCCATAAATACTATTTAATAGAAGCAGAAAAACACAGAATACTTGGAGACAAAATAGCAGCTATTGAAGCTTACGAACAAGCGATCGCCACAGCTACAAAAAACAAATATATTCAAGAAGCAGCTTTAGCAAACGAACTGTGTGCCAAATTCTATCTGGAGTGGGGTAAAACAAAAATCGCCCAAACTTATATGATTGAAGCATACTATGGATATGTTAACTGGGGAGCAGTAGCCAAAGTTAAAGATTTAGAAAAACGCTATCCACGACTACTAGCTCTGATTTTGGTTCGCTCTTCTGGAAACAGCAACTTCCTCAGCAGCAATACCATGTCTTCCCATACCTCCAGTAGCAACACGGAAAATATCCTCGATCTAGCAACTGTAATTAAAGTTTCTCAAATTTTGTCTGGAGAAGTGAAGCTAGAGAATTTGCTCTCAACTTTAATTCAACTGATCATGGAAAATGCGGGAGTACATTTTTGTGCTCTTATTTTACTCAAAGACCAACAGTTAATACTTGAAGCAATGAGTCATGTTGTAGATACAACTATCCCTACTGCTCATAACCAATATCTGCAAAATTTCCAGCGACCTCGAGTACCTGTTTCCGCATCCCAAGAGTTACCCCAAGCATTAATTAACTATATTTGGCGCGCTCAAAAATTTCAGGTATTTGATAATGCGACTACAGAAGCAACATGGGTAAATGACCCCTATCTGAAACGACAACAACCTAAGTCTATATTATGTACTCCTATTACCAAGCAAAGCAAACTTATCGGTATTATCTATTTAGAAAACAATTTAATAAAAGGTGCATTTACTCCTAAAAGATTACAGTTATTAGAAATGATTACGACTCAAGCAGCAATTTCTCTAGAAAATGCTTTGCTTTACGATACTTTAGAACAAAAAGTCGAGCAACGCACCCAACAATTAAACGAAAAAAATCAAGCTTTAGGTCAAACTATCAAAGAATTAAAACGCACTCAAACTCAACTAATTCAAACCGAAAAAATGTCATCTTTAGGACAGTTAGTTGCCGGGGTAGCTCACGAAATTAATAATCCAGTCAACTTTATTTCTGGCAAGATCAAATATACTACTGAATACGCTCAGGACTTATTAGATGTTATTCAAGTTGATCGGGAGAATTATCCCGAACCTGTTGATGAAGTAACAGATATTTTGGAATATGTGGAGTTAGATTTTTTAGTTGCAGATTTACCGAATTATTAATTATTAATTATTAATAATTAAATAATTTTGGTTGAAAGCCTCCCCTTGGATAGGGGAAAAAAGCGGTCCTTGGATGGCGAGGTCTCCGTTCCCTCCGGGACGCTACGCGAACTTCGAAGCTTTGCGAAGCGCAAACGCTTGCCTCCAATCTCCCAAGAGAGAAGAAATAATATTTTCTGATCTTCAATTGGTGTAACGGTTAAAACCTTCTTGTAATTATCAAGTTCGCCATTATCAATTATCAATTAATGAACGAAGCTATTAAATTCGATGCAAGTAGGAGCTAATCGAATTAAAGAAATTGTCGAATCTTTACGCAATTTTTCTCGTCTTGATGAATCAGAAGTTAAGAATGTAGATATACATGAAGGAATAGATTCTACTCTGATGATTCTCCAAAACAATCTCAAAGCTCAACCCCATGAATTGGAAATTGAAGGAGCACTCAGCACTCAGCAATCAGCAATCAGCTTATCAGGCGTGTATAATGGGGGATTCAAACCCCCACGCAAAGCGCACCACTAATTTTTCAAATTATAGTGGGGGACTTAAACCCTTGGATTTTTAGCTGTTAACGTAGTTCCTCCGCAGGAGGCTAGCTAAATGCTGAAAGCTAATAGCTAGTTAAAGTTGTGAAAAATTACGGTCAATTACCCAAATTCAGATGCTATCCCGGCGAACTGAATCAGGTATTTCTGAATATTATTGGTAATGCTATTGATGCACTAGAACCTATGAGAAATCCCAACAGTAATTCGCCTCCTCAAATTACTATTACTACGGAAATAGAAACAGAAAATCAAGTGATAATTCGGATTGCTGATAATGGTATAGGTATGAGTGAGGTAGTACAAAAGCGGATATTCGATCCTTTTTACACGACAAAACCAGTCGGTAAAGGTACAGGTTTAGGTTTAGCAATTAGTTATCAAATTATTGTGGAACGTCATGGGGGAAAATTAGAATGTATTTCTACTCTCGCAAAAGGTTCAGAATTTGTAATTTCAATTCCTCTGTGAAAATGATAAAATATTCGAGTCAAATTTATTCTAAACCTAAGCTATGAGTTTGAAGTTATACTTTATCCGACATGGAGAAACTACATACAGTAAAACAGGAGGTTACTGTGGTATTTTAGACCCAGAATTGACTCCCGAAGGGTTAGAAATGGCAGAACAATTTGCTCAAGCTTATGGTTCATTAAATTGGACTGCTGCTTATGTTAGTCCAATGAAAAGAACTATAACTACTGCAAAACCTTTGTGTGATGTCGCAGGTTTAGAAATGCGAGTACGGGATGGTTTAAAAGAAATTTATTATGGAAAATGGGAAGGAGAAACCCCAGAAACAGTTAATAGTAACTATCACGATGATTATGTTCGTTGGTTAACAGATCCTGGTTGGAATTCTCCGACAGGAGGAGAAAAAGGTATAGACATTGCTCGTCGCTCTTCTCAGGTAATTCAAGAAATTCAAGACAACCATCAAACAGGTAATGTATTAGTAGTGTCTCATAAAGCAACTATTAGAATTATGCTTTGTAATTTATTAGGAATTGATATTGGCAGGTATCGCGATCGGATTATGATGTTAGTTGGTGGAGTAAGTATTGTAGAAATTGGTGTTCATGGTCCATTACTACATTGTTTATCAGATCGTTGTTATCTAGACGAAAAATTACGGTCTTTAAAAGGTACTTAATTAGGTAGTAGGGGAGTGGAGGAGTAAGGGAGTAGGGAGAATAGGAAGATTGAGTTTGGAAACAAAAGGATAGGTTTTTTCATCACTTGCTTACCTGGAGATAATATTAGAATGTAAAAATTATTCCACCTTTTCTCTGCATTTCCTAATAATACCAGTTTGATAAATGTTTGCTATGAATCTCTGTTAACTGTTACCTGTTCCCTGTTCCCTATTCCCTTTGATATAAAAAAGTAGAATCAAGAAACAGAAATAATTACTAACTATGAAAATTTTAGTGTTAAATGCAGGGTCTAGTTCCCAGAAAAGTTGCTTGTATGAAATTACTACAGAAAACTTACCAGAAAATCCACTACAACCGATTTGGTCAGCAGCAATTGACTGGACTGCTAATAATGATTATGGGATTTTGGAAATAGAAGCAAACGGAGTTGAGAAAGAGTTCAAACTTAACCCCGAAAAACGTCTAGAAGGTATCTCTAAAATGTTAGAAACCCTTAGTCAAGGAGAAACAAAAGTTATCGAAAATTTATCTGAGATAAATGTAGTTGGTCATCGAGTAGTTCATGGCGGTTCAGATTATTCAGAAGCTACTTTAATAACAGATAAAGTCAAAGCAACAATTAAAAATCTTATTCCTTTAGCACCTGCCCATAATCCCAATCATTTAGAAGGAATTGAAGCTATTGAAAAAATCTTAGGAAATATACCTCAAATAGCAGTATTTGATACAGCATTTCACAGTCAAATGCCAAAAGAAGTTGCTATTTATCCGATTCCTTATGAGTGGTTTGAAAAAGGAATTAGACGCTATGGATTTCATGGGACAAGTCATAAATATTGTTCTCAAAAAGCAGCAAAAATATTAGGTAAACCACTAGAATATTTACGGATAATTACCTGTCATTTAGGTAATGGTGCTTCCTTAACAGCAGTGTCTAATGGAATTAGTATTAATACTACTATGGGATTTACTCCACTAGAAGGATTAATGATGGGAACTCGTAGTGGTTCAATTGACCCAGCAATTTTGATTTATTTGATGCGAGAGTATGGTTTTGATGCAGAAAAATTGAATAAAATGCTTAATAAAGAATCAGGTTTAAAAGGTATTTCTGGAAAATCGGGAGATATGCGTTATATTACTAATACTATGCAAGAAGGAGATGAACTTGCTCAATTAGCATTTGATATTTATATTCATAAACTCCGTTGTTGTATAGGAGAAATGCTAGCTTCTCTTGGTGGCTTAGATGTCTTAGTATTTACTGCTGGAATAGGAGAACATTCAGCAATTGTTAGAGAAAAAACTTGTGCAGGTTTTGAGTTTTTGGGGTTAAAAATTGACAAGGAAAAAAATACTAAACCTGCAATGAATACTGATATTTCTGCCCCAGATGCCAAAGTAGCAGTTTTAGTAGTACATACAGAAGAAGATTGGGCGATCGCTTGTGAATGCTGGCACAAAATCGGCCAAACTTAATTTAAATTATATATTTGTTACGAGAATAGTGGGAGCATCTTGCTCCCGTACTAGGTATTTCTTTTTGCTGTATACCATTACGCGAGCAGGACTACCTACTTCTGACTTCTGAGTTCTTGAAGATTGGGCGATCGCTTGTGAATGCTGGCACAAAATCGGCCAAACTTAATTTAAATTATATATTTGTTACGAGAATAGTGGGAGCATCTTGCTCCCGTACTAGGTATTTCTTTTTGCTGTATACCATTACGCGAGCAGGACTACCTACTTCTGAGTTCTGAGTTCTAACTTCTAATTTCTAACTTCTAACTTCTAACTTCTGACTTCTGAGTTCTTGAAGATTGGGCAATCGCTTGTGAATGCTGGCACAAAATCGGCCAAGCTTAATTTAAATTATATATTTGTTACGAGAATAGTAGGAGAATCTTGCTCCCGTACTAGGTATTTCTTTTTGCTGTATACCATTACGCGAGCAGGACTACCTACTTCTGACTTCTAACTTCTAACTTCTAACTTCTAACTTCTGAGTTCTAAGTTCTTGAAGATTGGGCGATCGCTTGTGAATGTTGGCAGAAAATGAGCCAAATTTATTCATATACTCTCCGACTGTCAGGTGCGGAGATTCTCCTGAAACCACGATTCTTGGTTCAACGAGTCCACTTAAATCAAATACTTTGCGGAATCTAGTCCAGAGATAGTTCTCATACCAAGCGCTTTGCTCTATTCCAAGAGCCTGTTCCCGTATCCCCTACGCTACAGTTCAAACCTAAAAAAATTGGTTATCTGGTGCTTGTTGCTTAGATTTTTCCATGCATAGAAATACTTATGCATCTGCCCCATAACTCTAGTTTTCAAGGTGCGTCTATCGATTAGATAGCTAGGTTTTTAGAGCGGTTGAATACATTATTCACTTTTCGTAGTATAACACAAAGTCCCCCTTTTGGGGCTATGCTTTATCAACATCTTTCTTAACATAAAACGTGGACATTATATACAAGTTATGAATTAGCCTTTGAGATGCTTTTTCTGGAGAAAAGTGTATTGAATTAGACATTTTTTTGAGAACTACAGACAAGATTCTCACTTCCCACACCCCCCACACGGACCATACGAACCACAAGATTTTCAGGACTTCCCGATCGGGGATAGCTTTTGGGGGGAGGATTCAAACCCAATTTTTCGGTAAAAAAAAAGCCTTGAAAAAGTTAGTGGGTGTCAAGTTTTAGACCGTTGCATAGATGGGGGATGATTTTAATAGTTTTGTAGAATCGGCATCCTACCTGCTCGAGAATATAACCAACAGGCAAGATACCCACTCCACTTATATTTATCCTTCTGACTTCTGAGTTCTGACTTCAGGTATACCTAGAATTTATAGCAGTTGAAGCCAAGATTAGGATATTTCTAAATACTGAAACTGAGTCAGAGATTACTTTTTACTTTTGCATCAGTGACTTTTGACTTGCGCGTAGCCCTATATGAGTGGCTGAATATAATTATGACTTTTGAGTTTTAACTTGATACTTTTGACTTATTAGATAAGGTGCATTATATAGAGTAAAATTACGATTATGCAGAATGAAGACCTTAACCTAGCAAATATTCAGCCGACGGGAGAAAGTCCTCTGGATTATATGGGAGAAGAAGAAGCTCCAAAGCCAGATCCAGAGGAAATGTTACCATTACTGACATCCTCAGAACCTTCTCAACGGATGATGGCCGCTCGAGCCTTCTGTGAACTTCAGGACGAGCGGGCAATTTCCCCATTAATTGAACTTTTACAAGATGATTGTCCATTAATACGGGTAAGTGCTGCTTATGCTTTGGGCCGTAATCCTAGTCCAGATGCTGTGGAACCCCTAATTAAACAATTAAATTTGGACTTTAATGGCTATGTTCGTAAAGGTGTTGTTTGGGCCTTGGGGAATTGTCGCGATCGCCGTTCTCTAGAACCTTTAGTGGATGCCCTTAGAACAGATATTTCTGCGGTACGCTTATGGGCCGCTAGTTCTTTAGGCCAGATAGCCCAAGTAAGTTATGAGGTAGTAGTAGGAGCAATACCACCATTAATTGAAGGGTTGAGACGAGACTCAATGACTGCAATACGAAGCAACTGTGCATGGGCCATTGGTCAGTTATGTCGAGAATTACCTTCTAATATTGTTTATGCTGGTGCAATTGATGCTTTGATTGAGGCATTAGAAGAAGATGAAGATATGGGCGTGCGGGAAGATGCGAAATCATCTTTGTTACGAGTGGGAGACCCTAGGGGTTTGCAAGTTATTGAACATTTAGAAATAGAAGGGTTATAAACAAAAATATATAGGATTGACATGGTATAGTTTGAAACTTATTTAGCAACTTTATAGATAATGATTGTGGCTAAATATTTCCCTAAATTGAATTCCAAATAAAAGTGGTTATTATTAAATTAGGAAGCAAAGAATGCAGTCAAATACCTCTTACACATCACTATAAAATTATATTTACTATAGTTTTTAAGGGTGTATAATAATGAATTAATTAATCAACGCTACATATGACTTTAGTTCCAGAAGGTAAATCCTTCCTGACCCATGTCCCCTATTATTTATTGATGTGTAAGGTTATTTTTTATAATTTGTACAATATCTATAATTCTTAATTGTTATATTGATAATTAAATATATAATAAAATTTTATGGCAATATTTACTGATTTTTCCTGATTAAATATTGCTGAATTTGTAGAATTGTAAAAAATATTTGAGATTCAGGGTTTTTATATTCAATCGAGTTGTACCGTTATAGAAAAGTATCCTTATAAAATAGAGCAGGGACTTTCCATACAACATCCTAAAGTTGTTGCACATTTAAATACTTTCCTTCTCTGCTGAACAATGGCTACTAAATCATAAAATCACTAATGATCCGGATTGAATATTAGTATTAAAATTATCATATTTTTAATGACAAAACTAATTACTTGCTCTATTCATTAATGGATAATGGATAATGGATAATTACCTCTCCCTAAAAGGAAGAGAATTGACACGGTAGGGAAAAAATTTATTTCTCTTGGTCGATTGGATATGCCGAGGAAACCTCGGCATCCCTCGACCGCTTTTTCCCCTTGAAAGGAGAGGCTTTAAACCTGAATTATTTAATTATTTAATTATTTAATTATTCGGTAAGAATAACTTATTAAATAACTTTAATTTTTCCTAAAACCCGATCTAAAATATTAACACTAGAAAATCAGCGGAGAACTATGAGAGTACCTAAGTATCAACCTTTTGTCAACAGTCATAATGAAATGAGGTTATATATGTCAGCTTTCAAACAAAATCGTCTCCCTAATTTTTTCCGAAAAATTAATCAAGGAAATAAATATAAAACAACTCATCTAGAAAATTTACCCAAAAAATATGCTAGTTCTGGTGAAATAGAAAATTATGCTCAAATACTCACAAATATTGAATTTTTATCTGCTAAAATTCAGCACAAAAAATTCGGAATAGAGAGTTTAATAAAAGACTATAATTTAATCAATGAATCAAAACAATTAGAATCTGGTAAGTTATCTCCAGAAACAACAAAATCTCTACAGCTAATTAAAGAAAGTCTAGAATTATCAAAATCTATTCTACAAGAAGATAAAAATCAACTATCAATACAACTATTTGGGAGACTTCTAGAATATAAAAACTTACCCTATATTCAACAATTACTAGACCAAATTCAAGCAGTCCAAAATACTCCCTGGTTGTGCCCCATTCATCCAAGTTTAACTCCGCCAAATGCAGCTTTGATGAGAACTATTAGTGGGCATGATGACTCAATTAATGCAGTGGCGCTCACTCCAGATGGTAAACAGATAGTATCAGCTTCTTGGGATGCAACATTAAAAATATGGGATTTAGAAAGCGGTACGGAAGTTAACACATTAACCGGACATAACTCCTGGGTATACGGATTAGCAATTACTCCAGATGGCAAAAAGGCAATATCAGGTGCATGGGATAAAACTTTGAAAATATGGGATTTAACTGAAAATAGGGAAATTTGTACTCTAAGAAATAATGATGCGATCAATGGAGTAGCAGTTACTCCAGATGGCAAAAAGGTAATATCAGCTTCAAAAAACAAAATATTAAAAGTTTGGGATATAGTAACCCATGAGGAAATTAATATTTTAACTGGTCATACTGCTGCTGTAATGGCAATAGCAATTACACCTGATGGCAAACAGCTAATATCAAGTTCAGTAGATAAGACACTGAAAGTTTGGGATTTAACTACATACAAGGAAATTCTTACCCTGACTGGTCATACTGCTTCAGTCACAGCAATAGCAGTTACTCCTGATGGCAAATATATAGTATCGGGTTCAGACGATAACACAATTAAAATTTGGGAATTAGCTACAGGTAAAGAAGTAGAAACCTTAGAAGGCCATACAGAATGGGTGAGAGCAGTTGCAGTTAGTCCCGATGGCAAATATATAGTATCAGGTTCGTGGGATAAAACCCTGAAAGTTTGGGATATAGAAAAAGCCTCTGAAATTATTACAATTACAGGCCACACAGAATGGGTGAAAGCAGTTGCAATTACCCCAGACGGTAAACAAATAATCTCCGGCGCCTATGATAACACAATTAAAATTTGGGATTTAGTAGCTTGTACAGTAGTTGAAAAATTTTCTCGCCATGATTTGGGAGTCAGGTCTGTTGCCATGCTCCCTAATACAACTCAAGTATTATCAGCTTCAGAGGATAATACCATAAAAGTCTGGAACTCCACTACAGGTAAAGAAGTTACAACATTGGTAGGACATACTCAAGGAGTATCAGGAGTGGCGATCGCTCCTGACGGAATACGAGCGGTATCTGCTTCAGAAGATAATACCCTCAAAGTTTGGAATTTAGAAACAAGTGAGGAACTATTAACTTTAGCAGGTCATGATTTCTGGGTAAATGCAGTTGCTATTACTCCCGGAGGTAAATGTGTAATTTCAGGTTCTAGCGATCGTACTGTGAAAATTTGGAATTTACTTACGGGGAATGAAATTAGAACTTTAAGGGGACATACTGATGGCATTTGGTCAGTAGCAGTTACTCCCGATGGCAAAAATGTGATATCTGCTTCCTGGGATGAAACTTTGAAAGTTTGGGATTTAGCTAGTGGAGCTGAAATTAGAACTTTATGGGGGCATACTGATGGTATTTGGTCAGTGGCAGTTACTCCCGATAGCAAAAAAGTGATATCTGCTGCTTGGGATGATACAATAAGAATCTGGGATTTAGCTAGTGGGAAAGAATTACGCAAATTATCAGGTCATACTAATACAATTAGGTCAGTAGCAGTTACTCCAGATGGTAAACGGATAGTATCAGCAGCAGCAGATCAGAAGCTAAAGGTCTGGGATATTGAGACAGGAAAGGAGTTGATGAGTTTTTCTGGAGAGAATAGTTTTTACTGTTGTAGTGTTGGCGAAGATAGGAAAACAGTGGTGGCAGGTGATAGTGAGGGAGTTATGCACTTTTTAGAGATGGCAGGTTAATTTATAATTTATAATTTATAATTTATAATTTATAATTAGGGGTTGCTTGTTAAATCTAAAAGCATTTACAGATAAAGGTTTTAGCCTTTTTATGTCTGGAAAAAGTACTAAGACTTTTTCAACAAACCCGAATTAATCTTGAGCTTTGGTATTTTTAATGATTGCATGAAGAATAGAAATTAATTCATAATTATTCATTTAATAAAGGAAGTAATCTTTGTTCTAGTTCTTTTTCTGTTGCAATTAATATCTTTAACCAGTAATTAGTCTGTCTAGCTTCCTTGAGAGAAATATTCATTCTATGGATAAAATCGGCTTTACTTTCTGCGTTTTGTGCTTCCTCAATATTCGCGCCTATGCTTGTCCCAGAGCGTATTAATTGTTTACTCAAATCATAGCCTGTTCCACCATTCTATCTCAAAAACTTGCAAAGCTTTACTATTCTTATGCTAAAATTTAGAGATCTACCTTGTATATCTTTTTTTGCCATTTTTGGTTCTATTTATTCTGAATTCTAAAATTGTAAATGCAATTCTAAATTCTGAATTCTAAATTCTAAATTATAAATTCTGATAATGAAAGTTTCCTCTCAATTTCTTACTCCCCAAAGTTTTCTAGAACGCAGTGTGGGAGCATTTGCTGACAAAGATGCCATAGTTTACCGTTCCTCTCGCTGGACTTATGCTCAGGTTGCCACCAGAGTTAATCAACTAGCAAACGCCTTAAAAAATTGGGGGTTACAAAAAGGCGATCGCGTAGCTTTCCTTTGCCCGAATATTCCACCCATGCTAGAAGCACATTTTGGCGTTCCCCTAGC
>NZ_JAAHGT010000253.1 GCF_010672385.1 Okeania sp. SIO2F4 | reverse complement strand
AAATTGTGGAAAGGTTGATGACTAAGAAAGTAATTGCGATGGCAGTTTCGGCAGTTTCAGGAAGTTTAGCCATCACCTTTCCTAGACTAAATCCTCTTTTTGCTTGCCCGAATTTACCCTCAATATTATTCCGTAATCTTTCATCCCATTGAGCTTGTTTCTTCTGTTTTTTATCAAGATTTTTTGGTGGTCTTCCCAATGGAGGAACACTCATTCTAATCCCTTTTTCAGTACAGAATTTTCGGTTTTCTCTTGTTCTATAAATTTGCAAAGCCATGAACTGACTCTGGATAATGACCTGTGTAGTTTTTAAATTCTTCAACTTGAGATATTAAATCTCCTGATTCATTATAGTTATCCCAACTTATGGTTAAAACCGTTCGGGAATTGAATATAAGGAATATTGTCTTTGTTTTCCCCTATCCAAGGGGAGGCTTCAAGGCGCGAATTATTTAATTATTAATTATTAATTTTTCGGGAATTATTAATGATTAATTATTAATTGTTTAAAGGTGGATTTTGCGGAGCGATCGCTGTTTCTATTTCTGATTTTTCAGTAGTAGCTTGAATTGCATCTAGTGAACTTTCTACTGGTTTTGAAATTGACCCATTACTACTAATAATTAGTTGAGTTACTTTTGTAATTAAATTCTCTAATTTTCCTTCATCTAATAAAGAATTTATCAATGTTAAGCCACTTGTAGATAACATCAATTTACTAATATCTTGAGCACCATTACCATTGTTACCATTAGCACTAGGAAAAGCATAAATTTTTGCATCTCCTAAAATTCCTGGTTGTGGTGCTAGTGCTTTAACTATTTCTGGTAATCGATCTATGAAGCTAGGACCTAATTCTGTGAAAATTTGTGCGATTCTGTTGGCATCACTCATTGCATTTTCAGCCTCTACTTTAGCTTCAATACCTTCAGCTTCAGCTAAATCTTTATCACGGTTAGCTGCTGCTAAAGTTTTCAAAGATTCTGCTTCTAAATCTGCTGCTTCTCTAGCAATTTCTGCTTGTCTTTTTCGCCGAAAAACATCAATTTCTACAACATTTTGTTCAGAAATACGATGTTTTTCTGCTTCTTGTTCAGCTACTATAATTGATAACTTTTGTTGTCGTTCTGCTTTTTCTATTTCTGCTGCAGTAGTTACTCCTGATTCTGCTTTAGCTTTTTCTGCTTCTGATATTAAACGCTGTTGTTCTTTTTCAGCTATAGCAATGGCTGCTTCTTGTTGAGCAATTTTTGATAATCTTTCTGCTTCTGCTACTTCGACTTGAGCTTTGAGGCGATTTGAATCAACCATTTGTTGGCGAGTTATTTCTGCCATTTCTGATTCTTGTTTTTGTAATGCTTGAGTAACTTTGAGTTTTTTATGTTGTTCTTCTAGGGCAATATCTGCTTCAATTTGACTTTGTTGAACTGCTAGCTTTTTCTTGATTTCTTCTTCTTCAATTGCCTTTGTTTGCAATATTTGGTTTCGTTGTTCGTTGGCAGCTTCAATATCTTTTGCTTCTTGAATTTCTCTGGCTCTTTGTGCTCTTAAGGATTCTAATTCTAGTTGTTGTTCTAGTAGAGCAGTTTCTTGTTCTTTTTCAATTTCGAGAGCTTGTTTTCTGGCGGTTAATTCTTTTTGTCTAATTGCTATTTGGGTATTTAATTCCAACTCTCTTCGTTCTTGTTGTGTTATTAGTTCTACTTCTTGTTTTTGTTTGATTGATTTTTGAATTGTTTCGGTGCGTAGTTTGACACCTTGAGCATCAAAGAAGTTATTAGTATCATAAGTGTCACTTTCTTCGATTTCAGAAATAGCAATATTATTGAGTGTTAAACCAACTTTTTTTAGGTCTGGTTGAATCAGATTGAAAACTTCATCTGCAAACCCTAATTTATCAGAATCAATTTCTGCTAAGGTTTTCTTTTTAGCTGCTGCTCGAATTGCATCATCAGCACGTTTTTCTAGAGCATCTTTAATATCTTCTGGAGAAATTCTTCCTTGCTTTGATAATCTAGAAGCAGCAGTTTTTACATCTTGTTGATCGGCGTTGATACAGACATAAAAAGTAACTCGCATATTTGCCCGAAGATAATCTTTGGTTCTTACTGCTAAGTTTCCAGTACGTTCTACATCAATAGAAATTTCTCGCATTGGAACTCTAGTAAGTTCGTGAAAACCTGGTAGTACGATACAGCCACCATATAAAATTACAGAATTCTTTTTTGCTAAAAAGCCACCTGTTCTGACAAAAGCTTCATTGTTAGGAGTAATTTGATAAACTCTTGTATAAGCCCAAAATCCTAATAGTAATAAGAAGATAATTCCGACAATTCCGGCAGCAGTTCCTCCTAAGAGAAAAGTGCTATTATTTTGGGAAAACTGAGCGAGTGTCGGCTGTATACATATATTTTCAGATAAAACAATTTCTTTAGGTTTAGGTTGTACTTCCTTTGTGATAATTTCCTGACTGGAAATTGATGGTAATGATTCAAGAAATGTTAGCCAAAATAACATGATTTTTTTCCCTCTCAATGTTTTATTCTTGAAAATTGACTAGGCACAAAAATCTCTGATTTTTGAATTTTATTTATGACCAAGAAATAAGATTAATAGCCACCTCAGTAAAGGGGATAAAAAAGGAGATTTCAGATTTCAAGCCTCCCCCTTCACCCAGAGATACTGTTAACGCAGTTCCTCCGTAGGAGGCTAACTGATAACTGACAAGAATTTATATTCCTGCATGAAAGTAAGTTATGCACAAAATCATAAATAATTTTGAGAATATCAAGGTTAGTACCTAGCTCGCTCCATCAATAGGTGACCAAAAAATAAGGTCTCAAGCCTCCCTTTTTAAGCTATCCCTGATCAGGAACTCCTGAAAACCTTGTGGGAGGGTGGGGAGAGGGGGAAGAGACGGAAGAGGGGGGAGTAAGAATCTTGTCTGAATTTATTAAAAAAATGTAGTTTTCAATACACTTTTCTCAGGAAAAAGCCTCTCAAATGCTTATCCATAACTTGTCTATGCGTGTCAAATTTTATGTTAAGAAAGATGTTTATAAAGCATAGCTTTTTAAGGGGATGAAAGAAAGAATCTTCAGTATTTCAATCCCAATGGTGAGCGCCAGAGGAACTGATAACTGATAACTGATAACTGATAACTGAAATGACCCTGTAGCAACACTCCAATATACTAATCACTTCCAGCTATAATTTTGATTTATAGACTTCTTGCAGAACTGAAAGTTAAATAAACTACAATATAGCAATCCGCACATAGGTTGCGGGTAATCAAAAAGTAGATAAAAAAACTGAAACTCCCGTCTGTTGCCTCTTCCCTGTTAAGCGTTCCCTAAAAGCGGTAAGATTTTTATACACAAATAAAATAGGATTACTATACAGAAATCATCTATTACTCTTACTTTTTACTTCTGACAGAAGTTTAATCTTTATTTTTACTAGAATTAGATAACCATCTATCTCGATCTACACTATCTTTAGCTATAACTAAGTAACTTTTAGTCTGACGATCAATCACTATAATTTTTTCTCCTCGATGAGGAATTTTAGTTGCCCATGATGGTAAATTAGCATTAATAGTTACTAGGTTTTTAGCTGTATCAATTACATCTACTTGTGCAATTTTTCCTTGATTTTCTTTAGGGACTAATGTAGAAGTAACAGTACCAATACATCCTAGAAGACGATCGCTACTCACATCTTCTCCAAAAGATTGAAAGAAAATTTTTCCGATCGGTCTCGCAATAAAACTACCTAAAATTAGGCTCAAAATCATTGAAGCAATAAATACAGTTACCCCGAAAAAACCATTAGGAATACCAAACAAAATATTCAAAGTCCAACCAATCAAACCCCAAAAACTTAGGTCAGTTGCTAATAACAAAATCAGTGGAACTTGACCAATACCTAACCACCCTAAAGTTTCTAAAGATTCAACACCATTATCACTGTCAATATCTATGTTTTCCTCTCCTAAACCTGTAGAAATTACAAACAGGAACATTAAGATTCCTGCACCGAGGAGTATCCAGTAAGGTAAGTTAGCAAAATTGAATAGCATATTCTCAAATTCAGGGTCAAGAAGTAAATTTTTTCTACTTTCCTTCATTCTTCCTAATATTTACCTAAATTAATTGTCAAACGACTAAACTTTGACAACTTAGCAATTAGGGCAATTACTTAATAACTATAGCAATCCGCGCATAGGTTGCGGGTAATCAAAAAGTAAATAAAAAAACTGAAACTCTTATCTGTTGCCTGTTCCCTCTTCCCTGTTCCCTAAAAAGCAGTAAAATTTTTGATACGAATAAAATAGGATTGCCACAGATATTTCTTTCCTGATTATTGATGTAATAGACATCTCCATCAACTAAATTTTAGCCTAGGAATTACAAAGGTTCGAGATTAATTTTCCCAGAGGTCTAATATTTATTTAAGTTTATACATATAGCAATTCTCAGCTTTGAGTCAGGTACAAAGTTCTAGGTTTTAGAGAATACCTTAACAGGGAAAAGAAAATTAAGAAAAATAGGTATACATCACAAAAATTGAGAAAAGCTATAGCAATTCTCAATAGATTTTCACAAGTTAAGTAATAGAAAAATTCTATAAAGCCACCATTAATCCTAATTTATGACTCCTGATTCCTATGCCCTATAACAGAAAATAAAATATAATTACTATATTATCTACAGTAGTCACAATACAATTAGAAATAGATAAAATTTAATAATTGTTAACTATGAAATTAAAAAGATTAGGCCATATAGCTATCTGCGTCCAAGACATTGACAAAGCAGTAGAGTTCTATAAAAATCTGGGCATGGAAATAGCCTGGAAAGATCCTGACTGGGCATATCTCAAAGCAGGAGATGATGGACTGGCACTTTTGAGTCCTGGATACGAGCAAGCTGGGCCACATTTTGGGTTCGTGTTTAGCGATCGCTCAGAAATGGAAATGGCCTACAAACAGCTCCAAGCCCAAGAAGTACAAGTCTCTCCAGTCCACGAACACCGAGATGGCACAGCTTCTTTCTATGGCAGAGATTTAGACGGTAACTGGTTTGAATACCTCTACGAACCAGCAACTGTAGTTGATAATTAGATCCCTATTTGACACCTAATAGTGATTTTTCATAGTCCAAATAATATGGACTAAATTCGCTGTACCTTAGATTTTTGTAGCTTTAATTTGGGCTAAACGAGTCCCACAAAATTTAATTGATCGAGTGTGTCTATATGAGGAGAGGATAAGAAAAAACTGTTTTTGCAATAATGAATACTCTCATTGAATACAAGATATGAAACTTTGTTGAAGATAATATGTTATTGATGGGTATATTGTAAAATAGATATTTAGCATATTTTTCAAAATCTATATAATTCAGAAAACTGTAGTATCTCAAAAATTTGATCGACTTCTGTATCAGATGATAGGATAATTTAATTGAGTCAAAATAGATATTTAAGGATTATTAAGGAATGTCAGCAGCACAACCAGTAACCGATAGTAGTTTCCAGGAAGAAGTGCTTAATAGCGAGCTTCCAGTTTTAGTAGATTTCTGGGCACCGTGGTGCGGGCCATGCAGGATGGTTGGTCCTGTAGTTGAGGAAATTGCATCACAATATGAAGGACAAATAAAAGTAGTTAAATTAAACACGGACGAAAATCCAAATGTAGCAAGCCAGTATGGGATTCGCAGTATTCCTACCTTGATGATTTTTAAGGGAGGCCAAAGAGTTGATATGGTGGTCGGTGCTGTTCCCAAGACTACATTGGCTCAAACTTTAGAGAAGCAGCTAAAATCAACTGAATGAATGAGTTGACAAATTTTCAAACGAATTATGTAGAAAGTTTTTAAATCATCGTAAAATTTCGGTAAGCGGGAAAAGTGCCAGTTTTAACGGCTGGATGGAAGCGACTAGACGGATTTTAATCCGTAGTCAAAAAAATGTATACAATGAACTAATAACTTAAAAAGTAGCCTCAATGGTCTTTGACCGGAGAGAGTAGTGGCAATTGGCACCGCCTAGTGGACTGCTGCTGTATACGTACCACGGTACGGTACTGGTAATGTGGTTGTTTCGAGCAATGTGAAAATCGTGGCTTGAGCCAGATTTACAGCTCCTCTGAAGAATCCATGCGGATTTATCCCATGGAGTGTCAATCTCTGTATTTATACAGAAGAAAAGTCAATATTAAGGGATTACTAAGGAATGTCAGCAGTACCAGTAACTGATAGTAGTTTTAACCAACAAGTCCTTGAGAGCGATCTTCCAGTTTTAGTAGATTTCTGGGCACCGTGGTGCGGGCCATGCAGGATGGTGACTCCTGTAGTTGAAGAAATAGCAGAGCAATATAAGGGAAAAGTAACAGTAGTTAAACTGAACACGGACGAAAATCCAAATGTAGCAAGCCAGTATGGGATTCGCAGTATTCCTACCTTGATGATTTTTAAGGGAGGCCAAAGAGTTGATATGGTGGTTGGTGCTGTTCCCAAGACTACATTGGCTAACACTCTAGAAAAGTACCTTTAATTCACTGGTCGTTTAAACTTAATAACGGGCTACCTGAAGTTCGCCAGGGTGTTTTAACCCCTGGTTGAACAAGCAGACTGGATTCCTATACTACGTAACTTAACTATAATAAAATAAAATCAGTGACATGATGAACTTTATCTATAGCAAAGAAAGGGATTCTTAGATCTGATTTATAAAGTAAATATTAAGAGTCTGAAAATCCTGTTAGACCAGGGTTTAGCTCCTCATAGTTCAGTAAGCCTAAATTCCTCAGAGCTAGGTGAGATCAAAGTTTTCCTGGGGAATACTGTTCAAACATCTAAGTTTATTAATTAGCTCTGAGGATATAAAACAGAAGTGTACCTAAATTTTTTACAAAAAGAGCGATCGCCACTAGACTAAAAAATACGGTTTCCTTTCCTGCGGAATGCTGTGCAAACAGATAAGAGCAAAATTCATAAGGTATGAAACTATTAGAGTAGCTCTTCAGATTATAGAACTGCCAAAAAAAATCCTTAACGGAACTGTATTGGACTAAAAAAAATAGTCTTCTATATTGTCAGTTATAGCTTCATCCATATACACCAGTCACTGACTCAGGGAACTTGAGCAATTATCCTCGCTAGCTTACTGTTAATATATATTGGGAATTTATGTGGCAACACGCAATAATTACAGGTGGTTCTAGTGGTATTGGTAAAGAAATCGCTAAACTATTAGCTAGTCAAGGAACCAATATATCAATTATCGCTCGTAATTATCAGAAACTAGAAGCTGCAAAAGTCGAAATAACTGCCAATGTGGTTAATCTAGAGCAGAAAATTATTACTATTTCCACCAATGTTGCTAATAGATTAGAAGTAGAAAATGCCATTTACCAAGCTACGAAAGAAATAGGTGTTCCAGATTTATTAATTACTGCTGCGGGTATTTCTTATCCTGGTTATTTTCGGGAGTTACCAATAGAAATATTTGAAGAAACAATGGCAATTAATTATTTTGGTTCCCTCTATTCTGTGCGTGCTATTTTGCCAGTAATGGAACAACAAAAAAAAGGGCAAATAGTGATGATTTCTTCTGGCGCTGGTTTGATAGGAATTTATGGTTATACTCCCTATTCTCCTAGTAAGTTTGCTATTCGAGGTTTAGCAGAATCTTTGCGGGGAGAGTTGAAGTTATCTGGAATTTCTGTTTCTGTAGTTTATCCACCAGATACAGATACGCCACAATTAGAGGAAGAGAATAAAACTAAGCCTTTAGAAACTAAGTATATTACTGCTACTTCTGGATTATGGAGTGCGCCAGATATGGCAGTTGAAATATTGCGGGGAGTGAGGAAAAAAAGTTTTGTAATTGCTCCTGGTTTAGAAATGACTTTGTTAGATAAATTGCATAGTTTATTAGCTCCAATAATTCAGTGGTATATGGATTTAATTGTGATTAAAACTCTCAAAAAAGGTTGAATCAATTTTTAGTAGAGAAAATTCCGGAATTTTTAAGCATAGATAAGAGTATTTTCTGTGGAATAGCAATTGTAGTTTTAGCTTAGGTGAGCGATCGCTTCTAGAGTTGATCAAGAAGAAGACTTACACATTTTTTATTTTTATCGAAAAATTAGGGTTTAAAGCCTCTCCTTTCAAGGAGAAAAAAGATTGCTTTTAACCAATCCTCTTCTTTTTAAGAAGAGGTAATTATTAATTAATAATTATTAATTATTGAACACTACTTATGTATAATTTTATCATTTTATCTATATGCTTAATTTTCCTGCCATACTTTTCTAATACATCATCTGTGTAACCTGGCATAGCTTTTAATACCTGAAGATGATAATTTTTTAGATACTCTTTATACTTATTCTCAAAATCAGTTAAAAACTGGGAATCTTTGTCATACTCAATAGTTTTTTAAGAGTATTCATTGAAGTAGCAGTCAGCACTCAGCTAGCCTCTTTCAGAGGAGCTGCCTCTTACAGAGGAGCTGCCTCTTGCAGAGGAGCTGCGCTAACGCTAACGCTAACAGCAGTCAGCTTATTCAAGGTGTATAATGGGGGATTCTTTCCCCCCACGCAAAGCGCACCACTAATTTTTTCGCTCCTCTTGTGGGGGACCGTTACCCTCGAATTGAAGAGCGCTCCAGCTAAATGCGCTCAAGCTGATAGCTAGTTAACTCTTCCTATTGTGGATTAAATCCACAACCACTCTTGATTTCCTAAAATTTTTCCTCGTAATATTTTATACAATTAAAATATGGTTGTATTGGATAATAATACAGCTACATAGAAAATATTCTGTTTGATACATAACGCACAAAATTTACCACGCTCTACTTATAGCAGTTTTCATTAACATAGAATACAGCTATTAGGTCTGTAATTATTAAACTTCAAACATACTTATATTTTGTCTGTAGTCAACATGAGTGAAAACCGCTATAATTGCTATATAGCAATCCTAAATCATTTGTGAAAATTTTTAGAATAGTTAATATTAACGGAAAACATGAGCAAATTATGACTCCTGACTCCTGACTCCTGACTCCTAATTACCACCAAAATATTACAACTGAAATAGGATTGCTATATCTAGGTTTTAGCAATTATTTCAAGTATTTTTGCTCCTCAATTTCTACAAGCTTTACAGAGTAGGGGTATTTGCAATTTTTTACGTTATCAAGCGACAAGTCCAGTGCATAATCTTTTGGTCTTTGCTCAAGTGGAAAAAATCAAAAAATGACCATCAAAAGTATTATGAATTGTGTTTTAAATTCTATTCTAGGAATAACTCTAACTATTGCAATATTTAGTATTCCTAAGTCTAATACCCAAGCTCAAGTTACCAATTTTGATAATTTTTTTGATTGGTGTAATTAAAAAGATAATATTTCACCAAAAGCTAAACTTAATGCAGAAGCAATTTTAGTAAAATTTGGTACTAATAATTGTTCTCAAGCTACTCAAATAGCATCTCTTACTACTAGATTAAACCTAATAAGCAGACAAATTTCAAATGTTAAACCTATAGCTTCTTTGCCTAATTTAACTCGACTGGTTTTACACAATAATCAAATATCAAATCTAACTCCTTTAGCATCATTAACAAACTTAGAAAGACTCTACCTAGCTCAGAACAAAATATCTGATATTACTCCTATAAAATCACTCACAAAATTACAAGAACTAATTCTTTCAAACAATCAAATTTCTAGCATTAGTCCCCTAAGCTCACTAACTAAACTAGACCAACTATTCCTTTCTAGTAATCAAATATCAGATATAACTCCTCTGAGTTCATTAACTAATTTAACTGAACTTAATTTAAGTCGCAACCAAATTTCTGATATTAGCCCTCTTGCTTCACTAACTAATTTAACTGAACTTAACCTCACTAACAACCAAATATCCGACATTACAGCACTTGCTTCTCTGAAAAAGCTAAATGCCATAAATCTTAATTCCAACAAAGTCTCTAATGGTAATACTTTGTTGTCTTTACCAAATTTAACTGAGATTTACATTCACAATAACCCAGTTGCAAAACAAGTTTGTCCTAATAATCTAGATGCAATTTGTTTCTGAAATTAAGGATAAAACTGAAATCATATCATGCCAGAGTAAATTCTTATTCAGAATAATTTTTATCTAGTTGTTTGATTGTAATTGGAGCACCAATTTTGGGAAGGGCAAACTGTTTAACCTAAATTATGATATAAATTTACGATTCATTTTTTTATGACCTGATTATAACCAGAAAAATATTGGTTTCAAACTCTAATATTGACATTAGGAGTATTACTTTGTCAGGGACATATTTTCTACAAAGTTTTCATTAACAATATTAATTTTTATTGCTAAATCTAACTCTATTTAAATAATAGAGATGCAACTAATAATCTGATTATTTATTTAATTTTCTCATCATTTTCATCACTTCCAGATAATCCTCATTTTGTCCTTTTTTCTGATAGATATCAGCAGCTTTTTGAAAGTCATTTATCCCTCCCTCATAATCTTTAATGAAATAACGAATCATACCCCGATTATAATAAGTTTTAGCATCATTAGGTTCCAGTTTAATTGCCTCTGTATAATCATCTATTGCTTGCTGATGATCCCCTATTTCATAATTAGAAATACCTCGATTATGATAAGCATCTGCATCTGTAGGATTAATCTTGATAGCTTCCGTAAAATCAGCTATCGCTCCATAAAATTCCTGAATTTCATAAAGACAAATACCTCGATTATTATAGGCATCTGCATCTTTAGGATTAGCTTCTATAACTACAGTAAAATCTGTAATGGCAAGTTGATAATTTTTCATCACATGGTAAAGACGTCCTCTGTTATGACAAGCTTTAGGATTAGTAGAATCAATTTTAATCGCAGCAGTAAAATCATCAAGTGCTCCCTGATAATCTTCTAAACGGGAACGAGCAACACCTCGTTGATTTAAATAGGAATAAGCTTTATCGGGATTAAGTTTGATTGCTTCAGTAAAGTCAGCGATCGCCTCGTGATAATTTCCCTGTTGAGAGAGTATTTTGCCTCGCTGGTAGTAGACATGACCTTGATTTGGATTAACTCTGA
>NZ_JAAHGT010000252.1 GCF_010672385.1 Okeania sp. SIO2F4 | reverse complement strand
CTGCTATATTCTCTACTTTTAAGGAACACCAGCCAAGATTATAGTATAAATAAGCAAATTGCTACAGAATTTAACATTTATACAATATCCTATAGTCAAAATTTAGGAAAATTTGTATTAATTTCTACTCAGTGAAAATAAATTTCTGATAGTCAATTATTTAGGGTTTGCTGATTAAATCTAAAAGCACTGACATATAAAGGTAAGTGCCTTTGTATAGCGAAAAAAAGTGCAAATTTTTCAGCTTGAGTGACCAAAAATTTAGGACTTTGAGCAGACAAGCACAGAAAGATACAGGTATAATTATTTCCACTACTCCCCCCTCTCCCCACACTCCCCATACTCTGCTTTTTTCAGCAAACTCTATTTATTCCCGCACAACAGACCAAATTTAATTAACCCTCGTTCATATCCACGGCTCATTAAACCTAGGGAAAGAGCAGCTTCAATTGTTGTCCAACCACTGAAGAGCAAACTAACAAGAACTTTAGGGTCAAAAGCTGATTCAATCACTACATCCCAGAAAGGAGCAGCAGCAGTTGACCAGTCAGCAGTACAGATATCTTGAAAACCTATATTTTGGGCGATCGCCTCATACTCTGGCAAAGAAATAACATAAGGTAAAGCATAAACCCGATAAATATCAGCCAAGTGTCTCCGTTCATCATCGGTCAGTTCTCCATTAGAGCTATCTACTGGACGATGACACCAAGTAGCCATAATTATTGTGCCACCAGGCTTTAGTACTCGATGGCATTCTTGCAAAAATTTCTGTTTATTGGGCATATGTTCTCCACTTTCGAGAGACCAAACCAAGTCATAAGACTCATCAGCAAAGGGCATATCTAAGGCATCGGCTACTATGAAATTAGTCTGTTGACTTAAGTTGGCCGACTCAGACCGTTCCTTAGCTCTTTTGGCCTGCACAGGAGAAAGGGTGATACCCGTAGCAGTAGCATTAAACTTTTCGGCTAAGTACAGTGTACTACCACCGATGCCACAACCTACATCAAGGATCGAGGTAGGAGGCCACAAACTTGATGCTTCATTTGCTGCTCCCCACTGAAGTAGTTCCTCAATCATGTCTATTTGAGCTTGTCGCCTGTTTTTTTTCTGCTTACCATCTGGTCCATAGTAGCCGTGGTGCATATGTTCGCCCCATGCTTCTTCCCACAGACTGGAGGAAGCATCATAGAATTGTTGAATTTGTTCGATTAGAGTTGAGGTCATTTCAGTTATCAGTTATCAGTTATCAATACTTCCAGCTTAAATCAGAGGCTTGATAACTTATTTCACGATCATAATTATAGATTAATTAAGGTTGTGACATACTCCCATACTAAGCTGACGCTATAGTGTGGGCTTCTCATTTCCCAGTCCTGCCACTGCATCGGACAAGAGCGAGCTTTAAGGACGGGATGTCCCGCCGCCCTATTTTTTATATTTATTGCTGCATTCAAGTCGCGGTCTATGACGATACCGCAGTGTGGGCAAGAATGAGTTCGTATGTTTAATTCTTTCGGGACTTTTTCACCGCAATTCGAGCAATCTTGGCTGGTATTTTGAGGATTCACAGCTATAGTTTTCACTCCAGCATTTCCGGCTTTGACAGTTAAAATAGACAGGAATTGACCCCACCCAGCATCGTTAATTGATTTACTCAAACGGGTCTTTGCTAGCCCTTTAATATTTAAGTTTTCGTATTGGATAACTTCAGCTTTTAATAACAATTCATTGGCTGTTTTGAAATTAAAATCTTTACGCTTGTCAGCTACTTTTTTATGTTGTTTAGCCACCGCTTTGACAGCTTTTAACCATCTTTTGCTGCCTTTCTTTTTGCGGGATAAACGTTTTTGTAGAGTCTTTAATCGCTTCTGAGATGAGCGATAATATTGAGGAATGGGAACCGATTCTCCTTGACTTGTTACCAAGAAGTTTTTCAGCCCCATATCGATTCCCAGAGTATTTTCTGTTGTCGGTTCGACATCAGGGAAATAGGGAACCCATTTATTTTCTAAGGATAGGGTGACATAATAGCCATCAACTTTACGGCTAATAGTAACGGTTTTAATTTGAAAACCTTCGGGCAATGGTCGATGTTGAATCAACTTGACTTTACCAATTTTAGGTAAATTAATCTTATTTCCCTCAATACAGTTTTGCTTGATTTGAGGGTAAGTAAAGCTACGATAACGACCTTTTCCTTTAAATCTTGGTTTGCCTAATCTATGGCCATTTTTATCTGCTTTCAACCACCTTTCAAAAGCAAGTTTTACCCGTTTAATACAATCTTGCAATACTTGAGAATGAATTAGTTTGTACTCCCGAAATTTATCTTTAGTATTGACTAAATCTTTTTTCTGAGAGTAATAATCCGGGTTATTTCTTAGTTGAGGAATTGGCATTATTAATGGGCTTGCATTAACCGGACAGCGATTTTCTGACCACCACGAAAACCTCTCACCCAAACGATAGTTGTACTGCCGACGCAACAAGTCCAGCCATAGTTCTATGGTAGAAACTTGTTCTTTATTAGGCTTTAATTTGTACTGATAAGCCGTCCACATTACTATAAACATATTATCGCTTATTGTTATGATAACATCAACTTTTGAGTCTTGAACAAAAAGCAATATTTGTAAATTAATGGGGCATTGAACTCAATTTATTTACCGCCGATTAATCTCCCGCTAAATGAGAGATTATGGCGCGAGGCTTCTCGACGATTTAGCTAAACATACATACTAAAAAATTGCAATGAATGTAGCTCGAACTATTTGTCAAGGTTTTATTATTGTCATTACTATTGGCAGTATATTACTAATGCTACCTATCTCAATGAGTAGTGGGAATTGGAATCATCCTGTAACTGCTTTATTTACAGCTACTTCTGCTGTTTGTGTGACTGGACTATCCGTTGTAAATGTGGGAGAGTATTATTCATTTTGGGGGCAGTTGTTCTTATTATTATTAGTTCAAATTGGAGCTTTTGGTTATATGACTGCTACAACTATTCTTTTGTTGTTGCTGGGTCATAAATTTCGTCTGAAAGAAAAAGTCGCTCTTCAGCAATCTTTGGAACAGGTGGGATTAGCAGGTGTAGAGGGTTTAATTAAGTCAATTTTAGCGACAACAATTGTGTTTGAATTTACCGGTGTTGTGTTACTTTTGTTAGTTTTTGTGCCAATTTATGGTTTTCAAGAAGGTTTTTGGTATTCTATTTTTCATAGCGTTAATGCTTTTAACAATGCAGGTTTTAGTTTGTATTCGGATGGGTTTGTTCAATATGTAAAGTCTCCGTTGCTAAATTTTGTAATTACTGGCTTGATTATATTTGGTGGATTGGGCTATCAAGTTATTATGGAAATGTATTCATGGGTTAAAGATCGTTGCCAAGGAGAACAAGCCTGTCACACTTTTTCTCTACATTTTAAAGTAGTTACTCATACCACTATTTTTCTATTACTCTTTGGTTTGATTGCTTTTTTTATTGGCGAATTTAATAATCCTAATACTCTAGAAAGTTTAAACCTAGGGGAAAAATTAATTGCTGCTTGGTTTCAATCTGTTACTACTAGAACTGCTGGTTTTAACACTATTGATATTGGCAATTTGACTGATGCTAGTTTGTTTTTAACAATTGCTTTAATGTTTATTGGTGCTAGTCCGGGTAGCACTGGAGGAGGGATTAAAACTACAACTTTTACAATATTATTTAATAGTACAAAAGCAGCTCTAGAAGGTAGAGATGAAGTGTTATGTTATCAGCGCAAAATTCCTATGATAGTTATTATTAAAGCTATTGGTATAGTTTTTGCATCAGCTATATTAGTGGCTTTCGCTACTACTATAATTGCATTTACTGACCAACAATTAAAATTAACTCAAATTTTCTTTGAGGTTGTATCTGCTTTTGCTACGGTTGGTTTATCTACAGGTATTACCTCCAATTTTACAATTCCCGGACAATTAGTTTTAATTGCAGCAATGTATATAGGTAGAGTAGGTGTATTATTGTTGGTTTCAACTGTTTTTGCTGAACAAAAGCCTAGTGCAGTTGAATATCCAGAAGAAAATTTATTTGTATAATATCAGTTGGAAAAGATATTGCTAAGTAGGTAGGTTTCATTAATGAATAATGGATAATGGATAATGGATAATTACCTCTGGTGAAAACCGCAACGGAATTGAATATAAGGAAATTCAAGAGCATTTTTCTCTTTTGGGAGATTGGATATGGCGTACTTCGGAGCGGCTCTGTAAGAGCGGGATACCTCGCCATTCCATCCTACTCCAAGCTCCGCAATTCAAGTCACTCCGCGTTTTTCATGTCGGCGACAGCCGAAACGCGCGTTATGCGTTAGCTAAAGGAGCGCTTTTTCTCCTATGGGGGGAGGCTTTTAACCAAGGTATTTAATTAATAATTATAATTATTCGGTAATTAAATAGAAAATGATTGTTGAGAGGCAACAAGGAACAGGGGATAGGAAACAAGAATTAAACAATTTCTCTGAGTTAACCTACCATTTTTTACACATACTTACTTAGAGCTGGCTGAATAAATCTAGAACCCATAGATATCAGATATTTAAATGCAGTAAAAGCTTGAAAAATTGGCAGATACTGGATTAAATTAAGTTCAAAAACTAGAAATTTCCTCCAGTCAGGTGAGTAAAAAATGCACACAAATAAACAGTTAAACTATTGCAGATTGCCTATTCGTCATTCCCTACACTCAGCCATAAGACTTTTTCTAAAATTAACTTTTTTTAGTAGTGGTCTGTCAATATTGATTTGATGGGTAAGCTATTAAGTTTTCTCCCTTGTCTACTTTTCCCTCTTGTATTCTCAATTGAGTTTGAACCCATCATTTGAAAATTGACAAACCAGCAGGTAGAGTAACCGTCAGTTTGGTAACTTAAAGGAGTAGGGGAAATGTCGGTTTAGCAATATAGGAAAATTAAATTTGAGGGCAGATTTTTTCCTGTTCCCTATTCCTTTTTTTACTATAAAAATTACCGAATTCATGCATAGATAGTTACAGTAAAATCATCTGTAAAACTATTAAGATACTTACCCTCCTCCTAACACCTAATACCTACAACCTACGAACAAATCCAATGTAGCAACATTTTATGAAATTGATATATATTGTTGGAATTTGGTATAAGTAGGTAGGCTTTTAAATGCAACTCTGTCTGAAGCGAGTGGAACGGACTGGAAAAAAGCAATACTCGAAAGAAGCAATCTTAATGATTTCTAGGATTTGAAAATAGGTTCTATTCTACAACTTTTTTTGTCTACCTACTTAAATAGTTGTGCAAAATTAATTTAATATTTGCTGGAGAGGGAACACCTTGGGTGTGAACAGTGAAAAGAAAATATACCTGAGTAGTAAATATGCAAATATTTTTACCTACCTAGCTTAATTGTTTGAGTTATTGATGCTCAAGTCAAAACTCAAACAAAGTTTAGTTATGTAAATCTAGTTGTTCAAAACTTTTATTTAATTGATAGAATCTGACAATGTAAGCATTCAGCTATTGGCGGTTAGCATTGGGCAATAAAAATGAAAGAGGGAGCAAATTTTTTCTGGATATCTAAAGTTAACTGATTTCCTGTTAGCAATAGATTTGAATTTTAGCTCAATCTCTCAATACTGATTCTTTGTCAGAAACCTATAATACTAAATCCGGTTATTATAGGCTAGTTACCTAAATTTCCCAATATTCTTTATATCAAGACTTTGACTTTTTTAAATATAATATCAATTCTCAAAAGTGAATGGAGACTTAGTATAGGTGAATCATAAGAAAAGTAAATGTCAAGAATACCAAAAATCGAAATTTATGAGTAGATTTGGGAAGATATTTTAGAGACATTATCTCTCTAGCTACTTTCGAGAATTGGTATAACCTTAGTCAAGGAGATTTGGTATGAAACTGATAGGTGAAGTCTGAATGCTTACTTGTAAATAGATATTTGGAGGCAGCGTTGTGTTTGCTATTCAAAAATAGAAGCTACAACGCTGAATTTTTAGTGAAATTATCATCTTGGAATTTTTGGCAAAATTTGCGCCCGGAAAATAAACAATTTGCTGTAATTGGTTTAGGTAGATTTGGTAGAGCTGTTTGTGAAACACTACATAATTTAGGTTATGAAGTGCTAGCTATTGATAAGGAAGAAAAAAAGGTAAATTTGGCTCTAACTGATGAAATTTCTTCTCATGCTTTTAAATTAGATTCAACAGAAATTAATGCGATTAAACAAGCTGGTATTTTAGATTTTGATACAGTAATTGTTGCAATTGGTAATTATTTGGCAGAAAGCATTACTACCACTCTAAATCTTAAAGAATTGGGTGTAAAATCTGTAGTAGCTAAAGCTTCTTCTGAAACTCATAAGAAACTATTAGAAAAGGTTGGAGCAGATTATGTGGTTTTTCCAGAAAGAGAAATGGGTTGTGAATTAGCACGATTACTAACTAAGCCTGGAATAATTGATAAATTTGACATCGACCCAGAACATAGTATTGTAGAAATTATTGTACCGGATAAATTTGATGGTAAAACTATTGCTGATTTAGAAATACGGAATAAATATGGTTTGAATTTATTAGCAGTCAGTGCTGAAGATGAAAAATTTACAATTAATCCTAAGCTAAGTACAATCTTAAAAAAAGGAACAGCAATAATTGTACTTGGTTCTAATGAAGATATTAATCGTTTGCAAAAGTAATAGGAAAATGATAAAAATCATAGAAATTGTTGATTAAAGTAAATGTAAAAATGCTGTAGTAAAGAGGGAAAAACAAAAATAAAAAGCTATTTTTTTACTCTAAAATAGAATTGAATTCCTGACTTAAATTTAGCTACTTCTCTGTAGCAGTTGGGAGACAAAACGAGTACCTTGGCAATAGCCATAAATTTATCAAAATAATTGGGTCTGAAAACCTGTCTTTCAAGGCGAAATGTTTTTAGAGGGTTGCTCTAATACCATTTATCAAAAAGAATGCTATATCTAATTGGGTGGGGAAGTGTGGGGGGTTGGGGGGAAAAGTAAAAGTAGGAATAATCAATACTGACCGATTAATAATTGTCAAAAATAGACAAAAAACTTTAGTCATTATTTTACTTTTGATGTAGAGCTGAAGCGTAGCATTACTTTTAGTAATTGGTATAATCCCTGTAAAAAAAACAACTTCTAACTTCTGACTTCTGAATTCTGACTTCGTTAAATTCATGGCAGTATTCAAGTTTTAATTTTGGAGCTTACTGAAAAAGTATTATGGGTTAGAGTAGGGAATGGAGAATAATCTGAAGAACAATAGTTTGACTATGAATTTTTCTCCATTTTTCCCTCACCTAACTAGAAAAAATGTGATATTTTCAGCTTGATTTAGTCCTGCATTTGTCACTTTTTTATAATTTTGTAGCACTTAAATATCCGATATCTATCGGTTCTAAATTTATTCAGCCAGCTCTATTTAGTCGATCAAAAATCAAGGTAAAAATAATTTCAAGTAATTATGGGAGAATTTTCTGGTTATCAAGAGGCAAAACTAGCAACTAATTTGGTGCAAAAATATTTGCCATGGCTATATAGTTTTTGGAAGTTTGCTCGTCCACATACAATTATTGGTACAACATTAAGTGTGCTGGCTTTATATCTAATTGCTATAGGCGATCGCTCGGATTTTTTTAATCAATCTTCGTTTATATATAGTTTCATTCTATTATTGGTAAGTTGGATAAGTTGTCTATGTGGAAATGTTTATATAGTAGGATTAAATCAGTTAGAGGATGTGGAAATAGATAAAATTAATAAACCTTATCTACCTATAGCTGCTGGTGAATTTTCTCGTTTTTCTGGTCAACTGATTGTGGCAATAATGGGTGTTTTGGCTTTAAGTTTGGCTCTGATTGGCGGACCGTTTTTATTAGGTACAGTGGGAATAAGTTTGGCAATTGGTACAGCTTATTCTTTGCCTCCTGTCCGATTAAAAAGATTTCCTGTTTTGGCAGCACTATGTATTTTTACTGTGCGGGGAGTCATTGTCAATTTAGGCATATTTTTAAGCTTTGTTTGGGGATGGGAAAAATTTGAGGAAGTCTCAGGAAGTTTAAATAAATGGATTGGAGAATTAGGTGAAATAATTCTATTCAAAAAAAGCTTGATAATTCCGGAAATTCCTCCGACAGTCTGGGCGCTAACTTTGTTTGTGATAGTATTTACTTTTGCCATTGCTATTTTTAAGGATATTCCAGATATTGAAGGAGACCGTCAATATAATATCAATACATTTACGATTAAGTTAGGAGTATTTGCTGTCTTTAATTTGGCAAGGTGGGTATTAACAATTTGCTATATTGGAATGATTATATTTGGTGTAGCTTGGTCGGCAAATATTAATCTAATTTTTTTGCTAATAAGTCATTTATTTCCTTTGGGTATAATGTGGTGGCGTAGTCAAAAAGTAGACCTGCAAGATAAAACGGCGATCGCTGATTTTTATCAATTTATTTGGAAACTATTTTTCCTAGAATATCTAATTTTTCCCATGGCTTGTCTTTTTTAAGTTAAAACTCAAAAGTCAAAAGTCAAAAGTAAGAAAATTTATAATTTTGTCTGACTTTTAACAACTAGACTCCCCATAAATTGGAGATAGATATTTAGTAGCAATTTTAAAAAAGAATATTATAAATGATGCAATTACTGATTTTGTTTATCGGCAAAAATGAATGATTCGACCAAAATCAACTGGTGGATATTGCCAAAAATATCCCTGGAGTTGAAAATCTCTGAGAAGGAGAATTTGTCGGTTCTATCCTGGAGTTTTAATTTAGGGAGGGAGAGGATTTTACTATAGTGCGTCTGAGTGGCGATCGCCAAACTATTAGTATCTCTGGACTAGGAGATGCCAGCTTAAAAATTGCTTTGTCAATTCAAAAAGGCTATCCTCAACCTATTATCGCCGTGGATTCAAATTACAGTTTTGAGCTAGTTTTAGATAAGATAAACTTGCTGGAAAAACTGCATCAAAAAATCTTATAGTCGTCTTATCAAACAGTAAATTAAAATTAATATTTTGAGTAACATCGTGGTAGACAATAATGTACAAAACCCAAGGAGTAGATACAACAATAGAAGCTGAAAAAATCTGGTTTTAGCTGATAGGTAAAATGCCTATATAAACCAGAATCATGCAATATCATAGAGCATCTATTCAGCCACAACAAATTTGGTGGGATTTATTTAGACAGCAACAGGATAATTTAACCAATAAACAATTAAAAATAGAGTATATAAAGTTCAAGCTAGGAGAGGAATATTGCTCAATCAATAGATTAATTGATACAGATTTTATGATTGTTTCTGAAATATATTTAGCCGTCACTCTTGCTGAAATATTAGATAATTTGAATATTCCTTATTATTTAGGTTGTGGTATTGCTAGTTCCTTTTGGGGAGAACGGAGACAAACAGAAGATGTCGATATTGCCGTGATTTTAGAACTAGAAAAAATACAACAATTAATAACAGCTTTATCAGCATAATTTTATGTAAGTGAAATTGCTATAGATGATGCTATGAGTGGTCGTACTAATACCTTTAATGTTATTCATACGACATCAGTCATCAAAGCTGAAATTTATCCTATTGAACAATCTAATGATTTTGATTTTCCTGCCATGTCGCGCCGGAAACAAGTACAATTATTTTCTACAAATCAACTTATTTATATTGTTTCTACTGAAGATATTGTTTTACAGAAATTAAGATGGTACAAAATTGCGGATAATTACTATCAAAAACAATGGCGTGATGTATTAGGAGTTTTAAAAGCTAGACGAAAAATATTAGATTTTGACTACTTGAGACTTTGGAGTAATTATCTAAAATTAACTCCAGAATTAGAAAAAGTTTTTGATGAAACAAACTTGGCTTGATATTACTAAACTGGGGAATTATACATTCAGTTAGAGATTACTTTGAAATTTTGACTTGTGCGTAACTCTATAATTGGAGAGATTATAATTAGGTAGATGGAAAAATTTACAAGTAAGTCAAATCTGGTGGTTTAGTCAAAAAGTAGACCAGGAAGATAAAAAGGCGATGGCTGATTTTTATCAATTTATTTGGAAACTATTTTTCCTAGAATATCTAATTTTTCTTATAGCTTGTCTTTTATCTTAGTCATAATTGAAGATAAAAATTTAGGAATTTATCTAACCATAAATTTATGCCATTAAGAGCTATCTTAAATAATCAAGAATTATTATCCCCATTTCTATCTGACAAAGAATGAGAAAAATTAAAACAGAATCAAGTTCAAGTTATTTTACCTTGTTGTGAAGCAACAGGATATTTAAGAACCTCAAAAAAGGGAACTAAGCATTTTGTTCATAATAAGAAAGATGGATGTAGTTATTGCCCAGAAACATGGCAACATCTTTTATGCAAAACAGAAATTGCTAAAGTCTTTAAAAATATGGGTTATGAGGTTAAAACTGAAGCAAGTGGAGTAGATTGGATAGCAGATGTTTTAGCTACTAAGCAGATAAAAAATCAATTAGTTACACTTGCTTTTGAAGTTCAATGGAGTCCTCAAAGCTTAGAATAAACTGAACAACGTCAAGATAAATATATCAGAAATGGGATTCGTTGTTGCTGGTTATTTAAAAAGTTACCAACATCCGAAGCAAGACAAGATATACCTATGTTTCAATTACAGTTTTACGCTTCTAAAAATCCTACGGTAATTTCTGATAATAATATCTATCTTTTAAAGAATTTTATTACTGAAATTTTATCTGGTAATTTTAAATTTTGTCAATTTTACCGATATAAAAAACAACAAGACATTAAAATCAGATTTTTTCCTGTTAATTTTTGGCAATGTCGCGGGAAACATTATATTTATGACATTCACAATGAATCTTATGAAACTTTATGTGGCTGTAATTTGAATTTAATAGACTAAATTGTATTAACACACAAAGTTATAAATGAGCCTGAATTTCTCTCTGAAATTGTAAGTAAAGCTGATGAATACTTGAATACTCAAAAAGCTAAACGTCAAAATATGAAAATGGGGAAAATTAAATCTCGCTATAGTAAAACAGTTAGAAACTCATATACTTCATT
>NZ_JAAHGT010000251.1 GCF_010672385.1 Okeania sp. SIO2F4 | reverse complement strand
TCATGACCTTAGGATGGGATGGATGGGTTACCTAACCATATCCAATCTCCCCTTGAGAAGAAAAAAATTCCTTTTAGCCAATCCTATCTGTTATAAGAAGAGGTAATTATTAATTATTAATTATTCATTATTCATTATTGAACTCATGTCACAAGCAAAATATTGTAGGGACTTTCCATGAAAGTTCTCTACTGTAATCTAACAAAATGAAAACTGGTTTAAACTAAAACCTTTGTCTGGCAATAACCCAGTATGTAATATGAAATACGTTAATGTTTGCTACCAAAGATTGATGGGGAGATGGGAAGATAGGGAGATAGGGAGATAGGGAGATTCGTATATTTGCACAATTTTTTGTATTTCATATAAATATTTCTGTCCAGGTACTTACAAGCTATCAAATTTTTAGTCTAGTTATGATAACTTTAATATCTTTAATCAGAGACTTTCTTAAGAAGTAAATTATAGTAGTTTTATTGATAAAAATTATTAAGTAATCAATCTAAATAAAAGAAATTTTATCAATTAAGTAGGTATAATTTTCATAGAAAATTTTTCTATAATTTTTGGAATTTTTGTCTATAATTAGAAATAGTAACATAACCAGTAGATAGATGACTGTAGACTGTCAAGCAATAAGCCATAAAAGAAATGGTTGAATGTATTTATTTAGCTAGGTATTTGGTGAATATGTCTAACAATGATCGAGAAGATAAAATTCAGGTACATTTTCAATTAACTCGTGGTAACTGGGAACGTTTCCAAGTAAAGTGTAAGGATAACGGTGCTTCCATATCAGAAGTTCTACAGTTGTTAGTTGAGCTTTATTTAGCAGAAGAAATAGATAATTATCAAAATTTTTTATCAGTTGGTTTGGAAACTAAAATTGATGCAGAAATAGGAAAGTATATAGGAAATAAATTGGATAGGTATATAGATAAATACATAGAAAAAAAGTTGATTAAAGGGATTGAAAAAATAGATAAGACTGAAGAATTAGTCACTACTAAAAATAAGAATAAATTAATTAATGTAGGAAATAAAAGCGAAATAGTTAGAGATAAATATCAAGATAAAAAAATATTAATAAAAGAAATAATTGATAAAAAAGAAGTTAAAAAAAATCAATTTAACAATGAGGGTAAAGAATTAAAAACTGCACGAGAGCTGGGAGAATTGTTCGGTTGTTCTCCTGCGTATATAACGACTCTTAACAGATTAGGTGATTTAGAAAAAAGAGGGTGGAGAGATTCTGGAAAGAGACAAGGTAAAGCTATTCTTTATCAACAGATATAAACCTTTGAAGTGACAATACTTTGAGAAAATTATACCTGTTAAATGAATTATTGATGGGTAAGAGAGTGTTTGTCAAATTGGTATAATTATAGCGGCTTTCACAAATGTAGACTACAGAAACAAGATAAGTATATTTTAAGTTTGATAAGTTACAGACCTGATAGTTGTATTCTATCTTAATGAAAGGCTATATAAATGGATTTGAGATAATCTATTGGCAAAATATCTACCTTTCTTTCCTACAACATTTTTTTCTTTCTTGCTTAACTAAATATAGCGTTTATAAAGTTAGTGAGGTACAGTTTTTTTTCTTCTTTTCTATCACCATCGAACCAGAATTACTACTCCCTACTTCGTACAGACGTTGCATGCAACGTCCCTACCTAATCCGGCGCAACAAACCAATTTTGTACCTCACGCTTTTTGGGAATTGCTGTACTAAATTAGTAAATATTTACTATAAATCCCTATTCTCAGTTAATGTTCCAGTTTTTAGCTGATAGCTAGTTATACTATTTATAAAATTATAAAAAGTAATACTACACTTGGAAACTGCCAAAATAACCATCAAAATAACAAATCTTATATTATTAAACAATTACATCACGTCAATAAATGGTATCTATAAATATAAATTCCAAGTAGATAAAAATTTTTGAGAATTGGTATTAATTTGATAAGTAGAGATATTTTTGGTAAACATCTCTACTAGAAAAGGTTCTATTTTATCTTTTCCTGTATGAGTTTAATACCCAACTATCACTGGAAGTTTCTACAAGTTTTTGTGGTTTGTAGAAGTGGAGCGACTTTTGTTGAGTATCCCCCATTTTTATGTCTGATAACTGTTAACTGTTTCAAGAAATACCTTGGGAAATAAAACCTGCCCAATAATAAGGATGAGTAAATGGAAAATTCTGCTGACAAAACCATGATAACTTTTCTTTTTCTTGTTGGATTTTTTCTGGATTTTCGTCTCTCTTATATTGCTCTAGATATTCTTCTAATTGCTTTTTATAACTCCTAAGTTGAGTTCCTGTCAAATACCGAAGTTTATTTTGAGCTTTTTGTAATGCTTCAGAATGCTTATGCTTATATTGTTGGCGATTTTGATAGTAGAAGAGACAAAATAATGCTGTAGTTAAATCTTCTACTGACCATAATGAACTAATTATATGACGGGCACCTACACTAAGAAAAGCAGTAGCAAATGTCAGGATATCGTCGGAAATTTTAGTTTCATTTGTGTTAATTTCGCAACTAGAAAGAAAGACGTCAAATAATTCAGGTAACTGCCAAGTAAAAATTTGACTCAGAGGTATATACCCATCAAATAATTTCAGTTTTGATGCTAAGGGGTTAACTATATTTGCACTAGAAAGGTGACTGGAATGTAGCACTTGTACTTGTTGAATAAAGTTTTGGTAATTATTAATTGTTGCTTGGCTATATTGCAGACGCTTTTGGGGAGAAATTAAGTGCATATTTGCTATATTTTCGCATTCATATCTTGTATAAAACTTATTATCTATAGGAGTTTCCACAATGCCCATTTTACGGGGATTATAAATTAGCGATTGCTCTGAACAATAATTGAGAATTTGACAACTAGGTACGACTCTTAAACGGAAGTAATCACAAAAATATTTGGTTTCTTTTTCTCTAATAATTGGTAAGGCAGCATAAGGTATTTGATGTAAGTATAAATGAGGAACTATAATTAATTCTTTCGCCTCAGCTAGTTGTTCAATCAGTTGATTTAATTTCAATCTATTTGCTAATTCTGAGAGAAAAATATTCATCTGATTATGCCACTCGCTGCGATTTTTGCCATAGAGTTTTAACCAATTATGATGTATCCAATTCTGTAGGTTTTCAATTCCTTCTCCTTGGCAAATATGAATATTAATTTGCTGCTGAGTCAGAATAAATATATAGGTATTGTTTCTAGTGGAATAAAAATCAAGAACAGCAGTTTCCTCATCTTTAACTAACTGCTGAATTTCTGCGAAACTTAGGTATGTAACTTGTAATTGTTCTGCCAGTACACGATTACTACTCCGGATTTTTTCCCAAAGTTGTTGTTGTTTTTCTCTCAAGACAGCGATTTTTTCTTGACAAAAAAAATTAACCGGATACAACTCTCCTGATTCATCAATTAGGTCATACTTTTGACTGTCTTGAGTGCGTCTTACATTCTGTTCGCGGAGCGTTTCCGCAGGAAATGAAGACCTCAGAATTACGCACTCGCTTTTGAATTTTAAATTTTGACTTTCAGGAAGTGGTTGACTCTTGGATTCAATTTCTTTGATGATCAACTGACTTCCTACTGTTGTATGTTTATTAATTCTATTAAAATCAAAATTTAGCTGATTAATTTGTTGTTGTAGATCATAATATTCTTCTAATTCTGGTGATTTTTCCTCGTCTTGATAAATGTCATTAATAGTTATTAACTCTACTAAACGACGGGAGCGTGAAGCTTCTACATATTCTAATGCTTGTTCATATTTTCCAATATTGACATGACATTCTACGATGTTGCCATAAATATAAATTGATTCGGCTAAAATCTCTCGGTAAGATGATTCACTTTTTGCCAAACTTTGAGTTATTTCTAGCAAATTAATTGCTATTTGATAACTTTCAATAGCAAGTTGCCAGTTTTTTTGCTTAAATTCTAAATCTCCTAATTTTCTAGAAATTTGTAGACACTCTAGTGGAAAATTTTCTACAGTAAAAATCTTTAATGCTTCTTGATATGCTCTAATACCTAAGTCAATATTTTTCTGATAATTAGTAATATCTTCTGTGTCTTTGTAACTATAAGCATCTCCAAGATTTTTTTGAATCATCCCCCACCATAAAGTAAATTTTTCTGGATTAATAACTTCCAGCGCTTGTTGATAAAATTTAATTGCTAGTTCGATATTTTCAGCTCTTTTTTCTGTTTCTCTGTTTAAGTAGGCAGTGCCGAGATTAATTGAAACGATAGCCCAATCTAAGAGATTATCTACAGTAAAAATTTTTAACGCTTCTTGATAAGCTGCTATTGCTAATTCAATATTTTCGCCGACTTTTCCTTTGACTCTATTTAAGTAAGCTATGCCAAGATTTTTTTGAATCTTTGCCCAGTAGTTAGGTTGATTTTCCTGATTAATAACTTGTAATGCTTGTTGATAAACGTCTATTGCTAATTCAATATTTTCCTCTAAATTTCCTGTAATTCTATTGAGATAGGCATTGCCTAGATTACTTTGAATTATCCCCCAATCTAGAGAATTTTCTGATTGAGTAATAATTTCTAGTGCTTGTTGATAAGCGTCTATTGCTAATTCAATATTTTCCTCTAAATTTCCTGTAATTCTATTGAGATAGGCATTGCCTAGATTACTTTGAATTATCCCCCAATCTAGAGAATTTTCTGATTGAGTAATAATTTCTAGTGCTTGTTGATAAGCCTCTATTGCTAATTCAATATTTTCCTCTAAATTTCCTGCAATTCTACTTAAGTAGACATTGGCTAAATTATTTTGAATAGTTGCCCATTTTTGAGGGAAGTTTTCTTTGGTAATAATTGGCAGTGCTTTTTGATAAGCAGCGATCGCTTCCTCAATATTCTTGATTTTATCTCCTTCAATTCTATAGCTATAAGCATTGCCTAAATTAATTTGAGTTATTGCCCAATCTAGAGAATTTTCTGATTGAGTAATAATTTCTAGTGCTTGTTGATAAGCCTCTATTGCTAATTCAATATTTTCCTCTAAGTTTCCTGCAATTCTACTTAAGTAGACATTGGCTAAATTATTTTGAATAGTTGCCCATTTTTGAGGGAAGTTTTCTTTGGTAATAATTGGCAGTGCTTTTTGATAAGCAGCGATCGCTTCCTCAATATTCTTGATTTTATCTCCTTCAATTCTACAGCTATAAGCATTGCCTAGATTATTTTGAGTTATTGCCCAATCTTGGGGATTATCTTCTTTATCTATTAGGTTCAATGTTTGTTGATAAATTTCTATTGCCTGTTCAATATTTTCAGATTTTTCTCCATAGATTCTATTTAGGTAGGCAATACCAAGGTTGTTTTTAATACTTACCCAATTATGGGATTGAGAAGAATTTTCGTAAACAGTTAATGCTGTTTTATAGCCAGTAATTGCTATTTCTAAGTTATCTGCTTTGTTTCCAAGGGGAATTTCTTGGATATGGTTACTGAAGTTAACTATATCTACAGCAATTTGATGAGCTTCTTCTGGTTTTGTTTCTTTTAAAGTTGAGGTTGCCCAAGTTTGCAAGGTTTCTACTAAACCTTGGTCTAATTTGTTGAGGTTTTCTTGCAAAATAGGGTGAATAATTTGAGGATTGTTTTTACTTTCGTGGGTTGCTTGTAATACCTTGGTTAAGAATTCTAAATATTCTAAAGGGGTTGCTGTTGCTGAGGTGTTTTCTGTAATTGAAATTTCTAATTTTTCTGATAGTTGTACTGCTAAGGTAAGTAGGATTTCTTTAACTTCTTGGTTTCCTTTTTCTCCTGATTTTTGTGCCACCATTGTTATTGTTTGGAGTAATCCTTTATCTAATAATTCTTGGTTGCTTGTTAGGATTTGAGCTGTTTTTTCTGTGGGGGTGCTTAAGAGTTTTTGAATTAGATTTATATAGGTTTGGATGCGGTTTTGATTCATTATTTTGTTTGCTTTTTCTGTACCAGTCTTAATACTTAGGTAGTACGGTTGATTACTTCTGAAATCCGTAAAGTATATGTAATCTTATGTCTGATTAAATATTTGCGACATTCCCAAGAGTCTGTTCATTTCATGAAGCACTCGGGAAAATCGGATGTCGGAGACTCTCTCAATTTTTTCCTTAATTGTTGCGACATTCCCAAGAGTATCTTCATTTCATGAAGCACTAAAAAAAATCGGATGTTGGAGACTCTCTCAATTTTCTCCTTAATTATTGCGGATGTCGCAAGAGTCTTTTCATTTCCTGAAGCACTAAAAAAAATCGGATGTTGGAGACTGCCTCAATTTTTTCCTTAATTATTGCGGATGTCGCAAGAGTCTTTTCATTTCCTGAAGCACTAAAAAAAATCGGATGTTGGAGACTGCCTGAATTTTCGACGTTGCTGAAATGTAATGGTAAGTAGCTGAAGGTAAAATTGAAAAACATATTTTTAGCGTTGATACTTAATCTAAAAATCATTACAACTCAGCAACGCCCAATTTTCTCCTTAGTTATTGCGACATCCGCAAGAGTCTGTTCATTTCCTGAAGCTCCGGAAAATCTGATGCAGGAGACTCTCTCAATTTTCTCCTTAATTAATTATTGCGATATCCGCAATAGTCTGTTCATTCCCTGAAGCACTCGAAAATCTGATGTAGGAGACTCTCTCAATTTTCTCCTTAATTAATTATTGCGATATCCGCAACAGTCTGTTCATTTCCTGAAGCACTCGAAAATCTGATGGAGGAAACTACCTCAATTTTCGACGTTGCTGAAATGTAATGGTAAGTAGCTGAAGGTAAAATTGAAAAACATATTTTTAGCGTTGATACTTAATCTAAAAATCATTACAACTCAGCAACGCCCTATTTTCTCCTTAATTAATTATTGCGATATCCGCAATAGTCTGTTCATTTCCTGAAGCACTCGAAAATCTGATGTAGGAGACTCTCTCAATTTTCTCCTTAATTAATTATTGCGGATGTCGCAATAGTCTGTTCATTTCCTGAAGCATTCGAAAATCTGATGTAGGAGACTACCTCAATTTTCTCCTTAATTAATTATTGCGGATGTCGCAATAGTCTGTTCATTTCCTGAAGAACTCGAAAATCTGATGTAGGAGACTACCTCAATTTTCTCCTTAATTAATTATTGCGGATGTCGCAATAGTCTGTTCATTTCCTGAAGAACTCGAAAATCTGATGTAGGAGACTACCTCAAGTTTCTCCTTAATTATTGCGGAGTCTGTTCATTTCCTGAAGCACTAAAAAGATAAATATTCTCAAACTTTGTTTAATTCATATTTTCTTCAACTCAATCCTTAATTTGTTCAGCCATCCACTGCATATAAGGAGCATAACCTGAGACGATTGGTAGACCAATTATTTCTGGTATTTCGTCAGAATGTAATTCTCTTAATTTTGATTCTAGGATGTCAAACTTATCTAAATCTGTCTTAATTAATAAATTATAGGAATCTTCTGAACATAACTCTCCTTCCCAATTATAAATTGAGTGAACTGGAAAGATATTTACACAAGCTGCTAATTTTGATTCTGCTAAAGATTTTGCAATTACCTTAGCTTCATCCAGAGAAGGAACATTTACAAAAACAACACCATAATTAGTTAAACTCATAACTTTATTTTGAATTTTCTTTGAGTTTTTAGTTGATTTATATTGAATTTAGTCAAAAGCTGAATTATGTGGCACTAGCAAAACTAAAAGACAGTTTTCTTGATGTTGGTAAAATTGTATTAACTAACTCTGCTTTTTCTAGATTTGCACCATTGACATCCTCCCGACGCTGCTATACGCGAGACAGCGCGGGATTCCCGCTCCATCGCTGTTAGGGGCTTTCTGCCTCATAGCACCTGCCTTCTGGGATTTGATCCCTTCGGGTCTAAAGGCGCGCTCCACAGACTGACGCTGCGAGTCCCGCAGCCTTCGAGCGTGGGCGTTCCCTTGCGTCTTACGCACCCCGCGGGTTCCCATCCGCAAAATGTTAATTGCAGCGTTTATGTCCCTATCATGCTGAGTTCCGCATTCAGGACAATCCCACTCTCTAATACTTAGAGGTAATTTTTCTACTACATGACCGCAATTAGAGCACCCCTTAGAACTCGGAAAATATCGGTCAATTTTGATTAATTCCCGTCCATACCATTGAGCTTTGTATTCTAATTGCCTAACTATTTCTGCCCAGTTAGCACCACTTATTGCTCTAGCTAACTTGTGATTCTTGACCATGTTTTTTACTGCTAAGTCCTCAACTACTATCGTTTGGTTTTCTCTAAGAGCGTTGGGTAGTTAGCTTATGGGTATAGTCAAGCCTTGAATCTTTAATCTTGCCGTGTATCTTGGCCACTCTAAGCCTAGCTTTTTGATAATTATTAGTTCCTTTGGTTTTTCAATAAGCGAGATTTTTGAGCTAATCTTAATTTTTTGTGTAACTTTTGAAGATTCTTTGGGTTGGCAACTTTTTCTCCATCACTGGTAGTTATTAAACTGGTAATCCCTAAATCAATGCCTAAAAGTTTCTTACTCGGCTTAAGTTTCAAATCTCTGGTGTCATTAACTCTCAGAGATACAGACCATCTACCACTAGGCTCAAGTTTAACAGTAATTGTACTAGGTATACAACCTGGTGGTAGTTGCCTGCTCCATCTAATGGGTAATGGTTCTGCACCCGATCGCTAAATAGACTTGGCCATCTTTCCATCTGAATGCTGATGAAGTAAATTCAGCACTACCACCCCATACGCTTTTTCTTGAAGTTAGGATATTTGGCACGCCCGCTCAAAAAGTTAGTGAAAGCTGTTTGTAAATGGACTACCGCCTTGCTGCAATGGAACACTGCTTACTTCTTTGAAGAAATCTAAATCTTCTTGTTTTTTCCAGTTCGTCAGCATAGTTGAGGTTTGCTTGTAGCTGACTCGCTCTTTGTTCTCATACCAAGCTTGAGTTCTTGCAGAAGCGCGCTTTGTTGTAGACCAGGCGTACACAACCCAAAGTTCTCCTCAACAGATTTTCCTGTTCTGGAGTTGGGTAAAACCTAAATTTGTACGATGCATCAACCATTTACTGTTTGCTTTTCGACTTTGACATTTTAACAGATTATGTGTAAAACCGCCACATTTATTGGCATTCATCCCGGCGCTCCCCTACGGGAGAGCGCGGGTATAAATGCCAACATTTAGATAAATGTTGCTTCACTCAAGTCAGCTTCACTCAAGTCAGCTTCATAAAGTTTACTCCAATTCAAATTTGCTCTGACTAAATTAGCTTGTGTTAAATTTGCCCCTGTTAGATCGGCTCCATTTAATTTTATATTCCGCATAAAAGCTCTGCTAAAATTAGTTGCTAGTAAGTTTGCTTCTGCCAAATTTGCTCCATTCAACTTCGCTTCACTAAAGTTAACTCCATTTAAGTCTGCTGCTCTTAAATCTATTCCATTTAGGTAAGCTCTTCTGAAATTAACTCCTGTAAGTTGAGTATCAAATAATCTAGCTGCTATTAGTTTTGCTTCGTACATATTAGCCCAATTAAGGTTAACACCTGTAAGATTAGATTCTCGCAGATTAGTAGATTCTAAAGTGGCGCTGCATAGATTAGCATTCGATAGATTAGACCCTCGAAGGTTTGCACCTGTAAGATTAGCGCCAGTTAAATTTGCTCTAGGCAATTTTGATTTTACTAAAAAAGCTCCACTAAGATTCGTTTTTGTCAGGTCAGCATCAGCTATTCTCGTTTCACCCATTTTGGCAAAGCTGAGGTTAGCCCTATGTAATAATGCTTGATTGAATTGAGTTTTTGTGAGAAAAGCTCTGCTTAAATTTGCTCCTGTTAAGTTAGTTTTGGAGAAGTTGACTCCGATAAGAATTACTCTTCTCAAGTCAGCTCCGGTTAAATTCAGGCCACTAAAGTCTCTTTCTCCTTGTTCGTATCGCTGGAGTAGTTCTTGTTCTTTCATGGCTATATAATTTCCCAATTTATATAAATTAAGTTATTAAATCTTACTTAATATCTTATTACAGCTTTCTCAATTTATAATTAGTCAATTGTATTACAAAATGTTTTTATGGCTTGACATTTTGCTTGGTTGTTATTCTTTAAGGATAGTTTTGAGGTGGAATTAGTTAGTTGTTGAGAGAGAAAGTATTATGATAAGTTTTGGGAGATTGATTTACTGTAAATTATGCTGTTATATATTCTTGTTCTGATACATATCATTGAACAAGTTTTTAGGTATATACCGAAATTTATTGAGTTTAAGTGTGATGTTAAAATTCATTAAGAAATATAGATTTATTGTTTAAATATCTTTCGATTAAGATAATTGCTACAATATCATCTATTGGTTTGGGGGGAATTCGCATTCCTGGTGGAATTAGACGTATAAATCCTTGAGGGGGATATATTTGCCAGTAGCGATCGCGAGCTTCTAAGCTAGAATAGCGTTCATCTATTTTTATTATTGGTATTTTTTCTGGGATAATCTTTTTGAGGTCTTGTTCCCAGATTTCTGATGTGGTTTGGTCGCCTATGACAATTAAATTAATATCAAATTGTTGATTTAGTTGTGTAATTGTTGTGGTAATTTTTGGAGATTCTACGACTTGGTGATAATGCAATTTCCTGTTTTTATCCATAATTGCAATCCCACATTTATCACGACCGGGGTCAAATCCTAAAATCATTTTTTAATATTTATATTGTTTGTTTGTAGTCAGATTAATACTGTCTAATTTCTGTTGATAATTTTTTATATTATATTGTACCAGGCGCGATAAATGTTTACTACAAATAATATAGAGTATTGATTATAATTTTTCTGTTTTTGTCAAAACTTATCGATCTAATTCAGCCAGAAAATATACCATTCTATTGCTTTTTTTTCGGTTCTTCTTCCTTCTTCCCTTTTGTGTTTCTTTTTTTACCGAAAAAATAAGGTTTAAAGCCTCTCCTAATTAGGAGAAAAAGCGGTCGGAAAGCGCAGCATTCCGTCAGGATGGGATGGCGAGGTCTCCTCGCTTGCCGACCATCGACCAAGACAGCGGTCGGCAAGCGGAGCATGACCTAGGATGGGATGGCAAGGTTTACGTTCCCTCCGGGACGCTACGCGTTTCATGTCGCTCCG